>JAGQQP010000038.1 GCA_020426085.1 Planctomycetaceae bacterium
CTTTATGAACAAAGCTGTAAAGCGGGCGCTCAGATCAGGGAAAACTCTCGGATTGCCGGTTACAGTCATACCACAGAGGGAGTCATTCTGGATCTGGAGGCTGCAGGGCAAAGCGAATCCTTTGATTGTATTGTGGCGACAGACGGTGCACGCTCGATATTACGCAATGCTTCGGGGATACGTCATCGGAGTGTGGATTATGAATACGGTGCACTCTGGAAAACAGGCTCCTGTACTGCTGTGACTGACAGACTGTTGCAAATGGTGGAAGGAACCAGAAAACTGGTGGGGTTACTCCCGATCGGGAATGGCCAGTGCAGTTTTTTCTGGGGTTTGACTGCAGATCAGTTCGCGCAATACCAGCGACAGGGACTTGAGGTCTGGAAACAGGAGGTCAGACAACTCTGTCCCCTGGCAGAAGAAATGCTGTATCAGATTGACAGTTTTGCAGAGCTGACATTTACCACCTATCGGGATGTTTCTATGAAATCCTGCTGGACGGATCGAATTGTCTTTCTCGGTGATGCCGCTCACCCCACCAGTCCGCATCTGGGGCAGGGGGCCAATCTGGCGCTGGAAGATGTTTGGGAGTTCGTGGAATGCCTGAAGAGCACCGGAGAATTTGCGACAGCATGCCGACAGTATGAATCTTTGCGCAAGAGTAAGATTCAATACTTTCAACGAGTCACTCGCTTGTTGACACCGTTCTTTCAATCAGATGGATGGCTGAAAGGCTGGGGACGCGATCTGTTTTTGCCTCTCATGTGTCAGACTCCTGTTTTAAGGGAACAGATGCTGAAAACGTTATGTGGCTTCAAACACGGGTGGGCCAGCAGCAGACTTGATGCTCCATAAAACTGCAGGGGGGAGTTCACTTCGAACCGCGCTTGAGAAAAATGTGGATGACAAATCCTAGAGCCAGTCCGGTAGCAACCATAATCCAGAAAGGCCAGGGTGTTTTGTACTTCTCGTATCCATGCTGAAAATTAGAGCCGAAGATGGCACTCAGTGTGGCGATAGGGAAGAAATAAGCAATCAACAGATTCAGGCGATGGGACGACATTTCAATTCGGGCAGAAACTTTGGCCTGCTCTTCGGCTTGTTTAGCAACCACGTAATCGAGTGCATTTTTCGCATCTTCAATCAGTAGTTCCGCTGCTCTTTCCAGTCGATATGAACTATCACGGAAATCGATGATCAGTTTGTCTTTTGGTATCGCTTCCCGCGCGGTTTGCAGAGCCTGAGTCATATGGCACAGAGCCCGATAGACCGGTCCCAGGTGATTGAGCACTTCCAGGTATTCCAGTGAGTTTGCCGCCTCATCTACCTTATCGTCAAACTTTTCCAATAACTGCTGAAATTCATCCAGATGCTGGTTGAGTGCATCGGGGCCACCTTTAAATTCTGATGAGTGCCATGTCCCGTCCGGTTCGCGCCAGAAAAAACGTCCTTTACGATGCATATCATCCGGATGCGGAGGGGCATGCAGGATGATGAGAGCATGTCCTTCCGCAATCATGGTACGTTGACGTCCGACCTGTTTCCCCAGTCGGTCTCTGAATTCTACAGGTACATTCCAGGTGGCAGGCAATAGTGAAGATTCATGCATCTTTAAGAACCAATCTCTTTTTCAGGGAAATGAGAATTGCAATTCAGGTGTTTTTATTTGTAGTATGCCTTTAAATCCAGTCCTTGTGAATTGGTAACCGCCAAGATTCGTTGATTCTTCAAGACATGCAGGTCTTGATCGAGATTTAAAGGGAGAACTGTGAACGTATTGCCCGCACGCTTATCTGATCTGAGAATTCCCAGTTTCTTATGTCCTTTAATTCTCCTGTGTGGGTGTAATTCCACTCCCCCGCCTCCCCCGATGAAACCTCCTGCTGTGACGGTTGCGGAACCTTTACAGAAGACGGTGATTTTCAACCAGGATTTTACGGGAAGTCTGGCAGCTGTCGCTTCGGTTGACATTCGAGCACGCGCGGATGGTATTTTGGAAAAGGTTCTTTTCAAACCTTCTGAAGAAGTGAAAGAAGGCCAGTTACTCTTTGAAATTCAACGCAATCAATATCAGGCAACACTTGATAAAGCCAATGCGGCATTGGAAGCTGCTAACGCTCAACTGATTGATGCAACGGCAACCCTGGAACGTAATGAGATTCTGTTGAAAAAGCAGGCGGTCACTCCTCAGGATGTCGATGACGCCCGCGCTGATAAAGAGCGGGCTCAAGCTGCAGTTGACGGTGCGAAAGCGGATATCGAACAGGCGCAAATTAATCTGGGATACACGAGAATCAGCGCACCGATCAGCGGTTCTGTCAGTCGTAACCTTGTCGATGCCGGCAATCTTGTTGGTTCCGGAGAGAATACTCTGCTGACCACGATCGTGACCATGGATCCGATTTATGTTTATTTCAGTGTCAGCGAACGGATTCTTCTAAACGCATTAAAAAACGGCAGAGATCCCGGGGGACCTAATCCCATCAAGGTTTACGTTGGGTTGTCGAACGAAGAAGGTTATCCACATGAAGGTACTGTTGATTTCTGGGATAATAAGGTCGATCCCGGAACCGGAACGATTCAGTTGCGGGCGGTGATTCCCAACCCGCAAGTTCCAGGGGCAGTGGCACCGGCATCGGCTCAAAATAAATCTTCAGATTCCAAAGCGATCACTGATGATAGAAGTCTGCGACGACTCCTCTATCCTGGGGTTTATGTTAATGTCCGTGTTCCTGGAAGTCCCATCCCTGGAGCAGTCCTGGTACACGACGTCGCAATCGGCACCGATCTGGCAGGTAAATATCTGTTAGTGGTTGGTGAAAAAAATATTGTTGAGAAACGGCCCGTTGAAGTTGGACAGGTGGAAGACAACATGCGTGTGATTCTGAAAGGAATCAAGCCGGGTGAGAAGTATATTTATGAAGGGCTGCAACGTGCACGTCCAGGTCGTCCTGTTACGATTACGAACAATACTGTGGCTCCGCAATCGGCAAAGCAGCCGCCGGTTCAGACGGACACGAAATCCGGCAAAACTCAACCTGACTCAAAATCCAGCTCAAAATAAAGAATGACAGTCCCTGTCGGTGCTTTTCTTCTGGGTTGTGTTTCTGATCTCTCAAATTAACGAAACGGACGACGATGTTCTCCCGGTTTTTTATCTATCATCCGATTTTTGCCAGTGTAGTTTCGATTGTGATTACGATTGTCGGAGCCCTCGCGTTACCTCTACTGCCGGTCGAACTGTTTCCCGATATCACCCCCCCGACGGTCGCCGTGACAGCCACCTATCGTGGTGCTGATGCAGAAGTCGTTGCTGACACCGTCGCCACTCCAATTGAGGAGCAGGTTAACGGTGTGGAAAACATGTTGTATATGTCTTCCAGCAGTACCAGCGACGGGAACATGACTTTAACGGTAACGTTCGATGTAGGTACCGACCTGGATATGGCCAACGTGCTGGTTCAGAACCGGGTGGCGATTGCCAATCCTTCTCTGCCTGAAGATGTGAAGCGTGAGGGAGTCACAACACAGAAAAAATCGACCAACATGACGCTGGTGGTCGCGCTGAATTCGCCCGATGAGACCTTCGACGGACTCTATTTGAGCAACTACGCCACGATCAATATTAATGATGAATTATCACGTATCAGTGGTGTCAGTGATGTGAATATCGTGAATGCCCTCGATTTCGGGATGCGTATCTGGATGGATCCGAACCAGATGGATACGCGAAATATCACGACGACCGATGTTGTTAACGCCTTACGTCAACAGAACGTTCAGGTCGCCGCTGGACAAATCGGACAGGAACCCAGTCCTAAAGATCAGGACTTTCAGCTCACGGTGACGACTCTGGGACGCTTGTCCGATCCAGACGAATTTGCAGACATCATCGTCAAGACTGGTGAGGAAGGGCAAATCACGCGAATCAAAGATATCGGTCGCGTGGAACTCGGTGCTCAAAGTTATTCCGGTTACTCGCAACTGGACGGAAAACCTGCCGCACTGATCGCCATTTACCAATTGCCCGGTGCCAATGCGCTGGATGTGGCAGATCAGTCCCGAAAAGTACTCGAGCGTCTTTCCAAAGATTTTCCCAAGGGGCTGGAATATTCAGTCCCCTATGATTCAACGGAATTTGTGACGGCGTCGATTGACGAAGTCGTCAAAACACTCGTTGTAGCTCTGGTGCTGGTCTTTATTGTGATCTTTGTCTTCCTGCAGGATTTCAGAGCTACATTAATTCCTGCGGTCACGATTCCGGTGTCACTGCTGGGAACCATGGCGGTCATGCTGGCGATGGGCTATACGATTAATACACTATCGCTGTTTGGTATCGTGCTGGTGATCGGTATCGTGGTCGATGACGCGATTGTGGTGGTCGAGAACGTAACCCGTATTCTGGATACCGAAAAGTGCTCACCTAAAAAAGCGACAGAAATTGCGATGATGGAAATTACCGGGCCGGTGATCGCGACGACACTGGTGCTGCTCGCAGTATTCGTGCCTACCATGGTTCTGCCTGGAATTACCGGTCGCCTGTATCGTCAGTTCGCCTTGACCATTTCAATCGCCACACTGTTTTCTTCGGTCTGTGCGTTAACTTTGAGCCCGGCGATGTGTGGGTTCATGTTACGGGAAACGAAAGAACGTCGCGGTTTCTTCTTCCGCGGGTTCAACTGGTGTTTTGATAAATCACAGAATTTTTACATGAGACTGGTTAAGTCGTTCGTGCGGCACGCGTTTATCATGATCATTCCCCTGGTTGCTATCTTCGCCGCGACTGGAGTTGGATTTGTCTCCGTGCCCGGGGGCTTCCTGCCGAACGAAGACCAGGGATATATTTTCATCAATACCCAGCTGCCGGACGGAGCTTCTCTGAGTCGAACACGCGAAGTGCAAAACCGGATCAACAAGATTTCAGCTGATCTACCTTCAGCGACCCACGTGATCACAATGGGCGGGTTTTCGATTCTGAATAACTCGAATGCCTCCAATTACTCCACAACAATTATTGCTCTGGAAGACTGGAGTAAACGACAGGCTCCCGATCTTTCTGTGTTTGCTTTGGTCAAAAAGCTGCATGTCGAACTGGCTCAGATTCAGGAGTCGATTTCTTTTCCGTTCATCCCTCCTGCCATTCAGGGGCTGGGAAATGCGGGTGGATTCCAGATTCAGATTCAGGATAAAAATTCCGCCGGGATGGATGTTCTGCAGATGGCTGTGACAGATTTAATGGATCGTGGAAACGCGGACCCGGTCGTGACGGGTCTCAATACCAACTTCAGTGCGACCGTACCTCAGGTGTATCTGGATATTGACCGTGAAAAAGCGATCAAGATGGGGATTCCGCTCGATTCTATTTTTGACACGCTTCAGGCCGACCTGGGTTCCACGTATGTCAATGATTTCAACCTGTTCAATCGTGTTTTCAAGGTGATGGTCCAGGCCGATGAAAATTATCGCAGTAAGGTCTCAGACATTGGTCAGCTGAAAGTCAGAGACAAACGGGGCACGATGGTGCCATTGAATACGCTGGTCAAAATTGATAATTCGGCAGGGCCGCAGGAAGTGGATCATTACAATCTGTATCCGACGGCATCGATTACCGGTAACCCGGCAGCGGGATACAGTTCGGGGCAGGCCATTACCCGTATGGAACAACTGTGTGATGAAATTCTACCCGAAGGCTTTGGGTATGAATGGACGGGCATTGCCTACCAGCAGATTGAAGCCGGAAATATGGCACCGTTTATTTTCGCGATGGCCCTGGTATTTGTGTACCTGTTTCTCTGTGCCCAGTATGAAAGCTGGACCATCCCGCTGTCAGTGATTCTCTCCGTACCTTTAGGGATCTTTGGAGCGATCTTTGCCACCATGTTGCGCGGGTTGGACAATAATATCTACACACAGGTGGGATTTGTGTTATTGATTGCGCTGGCGAGTAAGAATGCGATTCTGATTGTGGAATTTGCCAAACTGCAGCGCGAGGCGGGGAAATCTATTCGCGATGCTGCCATTGAAGCCTGTCATTTGCGTTTCCGGCCGATTCTGATGACTGCCTTCAGTGCGATTTTAGGTGCGATTCCACTGGCGATTGCCTCGGGAGCCGGTGCCGCCAGTCGACAGGCATTGGGAACTGCTGTCGTGGCAGGTCTGACAGCTGCAACGCTGTTTGGTGTATTTATGGTCCCCGTCATGTATGTGATCATTCAGAAGATGAGTGAATGGTTCGTCGGACCACATCCTACTTCTGCAGAAGAGGGAACTACGGATGCAACTCCCGCTGGTTAAACTTCCGGTTGCGTTTAACTGAACTGGCGCTGGCGGCTTGCTTCATACAGCAAAATACTGGCTGAGACAGCAACATTCAGAGATTCCGTCCGTCCCTGTTGTGGGATACGAACCAGATTCGTACATTCCGCCAGCAGTTCCGGACTGATTCCGGTTCCTTCATTACCTACGATGAATGCTGTCGGTTGCTGAAAATCGTAATCGGTCAGCATCTCGGCTGCCTGCATGGCGGTTCCCACGATCCTGACACCGTTATGCTTCCAGTCACGGCAGAGCGAAATCAGGTCTGCTGCCTGTACGAGCGGAACATGATTCACGGCACCCGCTGATGTGCGACAGACCAGGCTGGTGACTTCACTTTGCTCATGCGTTCCTACGAAAATGCCGTGTGCACCCATAATCTCGGCAGACCGGATGATTGCACCAAAATTATAAGGGTCCTGAATCCGATCCAGGATCAGATAGAGCGGTGAAGGGATTTCCTGTTGATTGATTTTTTCGACTGCTGTATAAGGAAACGGCGCCATTTTTGCGATCATCCCCTGGTGATCCGAGGCGCGACTCTTTTGAGTGAGTTCCTTATCTGTTGAAATGAAAACGGGAATAGTTAATTGTGTCGCCAGTACTTCAAGCTGTTTCCGTTCTTCTGTTGGTAAGCGATCGGACAAGTGCAGTTCATACATGGGCCAGAATCCAGCGGACAAGGTTTCCCTGACGGCGTTTCTTCCCCAGATCCAGCACTTCTGATGATTTCCCAGCAGTGGCTTGTTTTTCTTTAATTTAGAAGGCTTTCCAACCATAGGAATTCTATTTCAATTTGTTTATTCTATGAATCACCGTGAACCTGATCATTACAGCGCGGACTGTCGATAGAGTCAATTTAGTGTTCAATCGAATGTTTTAAAATGACGGTGGGCCTTACATTTCCAATGTATGTATGAAAAATCTCGCTAAATTTGGCTGATCTTATCGACAGTTTCTTACTGACATCTGACATAGAGGCGGTTATTTTGTCCGGAAATCCAATCATCTACAAATCATACGAATGGGAACGCTTAAGAATCGCATCCCGGTTTAATGCCAGCCTGATGGACCATCTGCGTCCGTATGTCAAACCGGGAATCACCACGGATGAGATCAACACGATCGTGCATGAGTACACGGTCTCGCATGGCCACACCCCGGCAACATTAGGTTATATGGGCTTTCCCAAGAGCTGTTGTATCAGTATTAACGAAGTGGTCTGCCATGGTATTCCCGACGATACCGTTCTGAAAGAGGGTGATATTGTCAATGTCGATATTACCAGTATCGTCGATGGCTGGTATGGAGATCAGTCGGAAACTTTTCTGGTAGGGAAAGTATCTGAGGAAGCCCGCAAACTGGTGCAGGTTACTTTTGATTCTCTGTTTCTCGCCATTAATACGATTCAACCCGAATCCAGTGTGATTGAGATTGGTGAAGTCATCTACAATTATGCGACAGAACTGGGGTATGGGGTAGTCCGCCAATACCAGGGGCATGGTATTGGACGGGAATTCCATACCGACCCGGGAATTCCGCATTATCCCGTCTCGGGGTCTGAGCGTGATCTGTTACTGCCGGGGATGTGTTTTACCATCGAGCCGATGCTGAATGCCGGCACCTGGAAAACAGTTGAAGATCGCAGCGATGGCTGGACTGTGCGCACGAAAGACAACAAACTGTCTGCCCAGTTCGAACATACGATTCTGATGACCGAACAGGGCCCGGAGATTCTGACGCTGACACAGAATGGTCCTCAACCTGGCCATCAGTTTTAAGCAGTCGTTGTGTATCAACGAACGCTTTCTGAAATCAGGAATTGGATTTCGCTGCGCTCCCTGATTGAGATCGAATTAAATGCTCGAACTCGATAATGCGTGGCAACGCTCACTTGCATCCAGGCAAAGAGGATGGGTATCGTAGATGTAACAGATTCCTTCTGTGGCACTTATGATTTCTCTGACCGCTCGCTTTCAACCAGTAAAGCAGAACCTGGAGCCATTATGATTCGTCCGACCTGCCTGCATCTTTTTTTGTTACTTCTGTTTACAAATTATGGTTTGGCTGAAGAACAGAAACTGGACTGGGTGCAGGTCACAGAAAAAGCGGGATGGCAGCCGCGTGATTCCCAGGGAGAACTGGTCTACAAGGATCAACTCTGGATTTTTGGTGGCTGGTTCAATTCCTATGAAGCACCGCCTCGGGATGTCTGGAATTCAGCTGACGGAAAAAACTGGAAACTGGTCACCAGAGAAGCGCCGTGGATTCACAGTGATCTGCCTATGACGGTTGTCTTCAAAGACAAAATGTGGTTGATGGGGGGCTGGTACAACGGCCGCCTGGAAGGACATTCGGCTGGAAACCAGGTCTGGTCTTCTGTGGATGGTAAGAACTGGGATCTGGTAACTCCTCATGCGGAGTGGACGCCTCGTCTCGCTGCAGGACTGGTAGTATTCAAGGATCGTCTCTGGTTACTGGGAGGGACGGAAAACTATTATTTCGGTGATCAGAAGAGCCTGAAAAATGATGTCTGGAGTTCCGCAGACGGGAAAACCTGGAAGCGAGAAACTGCCGATGCAGGCTGGTCACCCCGTGCGTATCACCAGGCAGCCGTATTGAATGGCAAAATCTATGTCTTTGGGGGCGGAAATTATACTCCGGAGTACCATGCGACGAATGATGTCTGGAGTTCGGAAGATGGAGTGCACTGGAAGCAGGAAACAGCCCATGCACCCTGGCATGAACGTCTCTGGTTTTCCACGGTGGTCTACCGAGATCGACTCTGGGTGATTGGAGGCTGGTCGAATAATCCGGCTGCCAACAAAAATGATGCCTGGTATTCGCAGGATGGGAAACACTGGAAGCAATTGAAGTCGAATCATGTCTGGAAAGAACGGCACGAACATTCGGCGTTTGTATTTCAGGATAAAATCTGGCTCGCGGGAGGACATGCCCAGCCACTCAACAGCGAAGTCTGGACGCTGGATGTGCCACCCGACTGGTTCGAAAAAACAGAAAAAACGGCTTCGACTCAGGCTGCGTTTCCCAGGACGGTTGCAAAAATCAAATCGGGAAAGCCAGCGAAAATTGTCTGTTTTGGTGACAGTGTCACGGGAGTCTACTATCACACGGGGAGCCGACGTGCCTATACCGACATGCTGGGGATTGCGTTAGAAAAAACATTTCCCGAAGCGAAGTTGAAGATGATCAATGCGGGGATCAGTGGCCATACAACAGTCAACGCGTTAGCGCGGATCGAGCGTGATGTCTTAAAGCATCAGCCGGACCTGGTGACAGTCATGTTTGGTCTGAATGACATGACACGCGTTCCCCTGGAGCAGTATCGGGAGAATCTTAAGTTGATCGTAAAGCAATGCCGAGATGCGGGAGCGGAAGTATTGTTGTGTACGCCAAATTCTGTGATCACTACATCGGGACGTCCGGCTGAAAAACTGGAAACATATTGCGATGTCGTTCGTGAAGTGTGTGAAGAAATGCAGGTTCCACTGTGTGACAACTACCAGAAACTGAATGCGCTGAGAGCACAGGATGCATTAAGCTGGCGATTGATGATGAGCGATGAAATTCATCCGAATATGGCGGGCCACAAAAAATTAGCAGAGCTGATGGCGGAATCCATTTCCGGGGAAAGCGTTTCGCTCGCCGATGTCGATCCTTTAACGCAGGTATTACCGCGTGTGAAATTGCTGATCGAAGCGAAGAAGCCGGTCAAAGTAATCGCCATGCCACCGCTGGACAAACTCGTTCAAGCCGCGTTTAAAAAAGTGGCTCCTGATGTGAAACTGGAAGTGACGACGTGGCAGACGGCAGACAAGTCGCGTCGGCAGATCGAAGCCGATGCCAAATCGCTGGTGCGTCCCGCTAAACCGGATCTGGTTCTGCTGGCCATTCCCCCAAATGCGAAAGCGGACAGCCAGGAAGAACTGATTCACAGCCTGATGTGGACGATGAATTATTCACTGAATTTTGGAGCAGGGGGCTGGGATTGTGTCGTCTTTCATCCCGATGTCTTTGATGCCGGACATACTGATTCGGAAGTCGATCTGATGAGTCGGAAACTGGTGCGCGGGCAGGATCTGACGCTTGTAGAACGGACCAGGGGGCAGACCGGTTCTCCTGAAGAAATCGTGATCCAGTGGCTACGATCTCAACTCGACTGAAGCGTTTTCAAAATATCTTGATACACACAGGAAGATTCTAATGCAACAGGTACCCCTGGGTTCTCTCAATTATGAATTCAATCGCTTTCAGGAGCCTCGCATCTATATCGAACCGGGTGAGACGATCCGGGTGGAATCAGAAGATGCGTTATCCGGTCAGATTCGCAAAGCAGGAGACCTGCGTGATAAATCAAAAGTCCCCTTCAGTAATCCGCTGACCGGCCCAGTTTTCATTAATCAGGCGGAGCTGGGCGATACGCTGGCGATCAAAATCGAAGCAATTGAATCCCGGGATGGGCAGTGTGCGACTTATACCGGTAACCCGAAACAGCTCTGTCAGTGGCTGGGGACTGACGTTCCGGACGGTGCGCATGTCTGTCCGATTCGTGATGGCTACGTCTACTGGAGTGATGAGATCAAAATTGCCTATCAGCCTATGCTGGGCTGTATCGGCACAACGCCTGCTTATGGTATGCCCAGCACGATGCCGGCGGGACCGCATGGCGGCAATATGGATATCAGGGAAGTCACAGAAGGAAACACCCTCTATCTTCCCGTATTTGTCCCCGGAGCACTGCTTTACCTGGGAGATGCGCACGCCGCAATGGGACAGGGAGAACTGTCTGCGACCGGTCTGGAGATGGCCGCCCAAACGACCCTGACAATTGAACTGATCAAACAGAAAACTATTTCCGGTCCCCGGATTGAATCTCCGACGGAGCTGATCACCGTTTCCAGTGGCACACCGATGGAGCGGGCGACAGCAGATGCCTTCGCACAAATGATCCTGTGGATGGAAGCCGATTATGGCTGGAACCGCTGGCGGGCCTATGATCTGCTGACCCATGTTGCTGAGATTTCAATGGGCTACTATGAAGGGGGCGGATTAGCAGTCAAAATTGCCAGGGAGTATGTGGCGCATCCTTCCTGAGGCACAGTTCTCATTTCAGATTTCGCAAGCCTCGCATCACATTTGTAATACTCGCAGGAACAATTGATGTTAATCGGATATGTCAGCGACGAAGATTATCGCGCGTTATATGATGTGGCTGTGGAATTCCAGTCGGAAGGTCAGTTTGTCAGTACCCGTTCCACTGCATCGGGTGCGGTCATCGCGGATCTTGCACCTGGAAATTACGAAGTCATTCTGCAGCATCGGGACTATTGCGCCAAACGGGTACAGCTCAAAGTAGAGCAGGGACAGGTTCACCATTTCCGATTGCTTTCAACGAAGCTGTATGGCTTTGCCTGGCCGCGCTGTGTGCACAGCGGAGACGCGTCGGAATTTCGCGTGCATTCAACTTCAGAGTATCAGCTCGAACTCTGGCGTTATGGTAAAGAGAAAGAGTATATCCGCCGGATTGGCACATTTGATGATCATGCACCGCTGGCAAACTTACAGATCACCCCGGACGGGGATTACACGCAGAACGGTGTGGACTGGAATAATGTCGGTTACCGTACTGTCACCCAGAGACAGACTGTATCAGCGCCTGACAGATCTGGCCTGTATATGTTTCATCTCAGTAATCAGTCCGGGCAGCAGTTTACCTTTCCCTGGGTTGTCGCGCCTCAGACGCCAAAGTCAAAGATCGCAATTCTTGCCAGCGATTTGACCTGGAATGCTTATAATAATTTCGGCGGACGCAGTAACTATCTGAACCCCGAAGGGCTGCCGTCTACACCTATCGTCAACAGTCGGCAGGAATTACGCCGGTATCTGAAACCTTCTTTCGGCGCTTACTATGTAGAGGATTATCCACCATTATCACTCGAACGTCCACAACCTTACCTGCACATCGATCTGGAAGAACAGCTTCGCGATCCCATATATAGCCGCATGGGGTGTGGTATGCTGCATTCCGAATGGCGGCTGCTGGGATGGATGGAAGAGCAGGGACTGGAATATGATTATTACAGCGAAACGCAGTTTCATTTTGATCAACTTCCCCTGGATCAATATCGGGTCCTGATTCTCAGTTCGCATCCGGAATACTGGTCAAAACAGATGTATGAGCGATTGAAATCCTGGGTGTTTGAATCTGGAGGTCGCTTGATCTATCTGGGCGGGAACGGTTTGAATTGTGAAGTGGAGTTTCTGGATGAGGAACTCATCGTCTATCACAATACCGACTGTACCAACTGGTGCGGAGTTGCCATGGACCCGCCGATTCCGGAAAAAGAATCAAAGTATGAGAGCCGCTATCATGCGCGACAGGAATCCGAGGCAAATCTTCTGGGGGTCGTCTTTTCCTTCGCAGGCATCATGACAGGAGCACCTTATCGCGTCGTTGATGAGCAGCACTGGTGTTTTCAGGGAACGAAATTGAAAAATGACGATCTGTTCGGAACAGAGAGCCAGCACATGCGTATCCCTGGCGGTGCTTCAGGACATGAAACCGACAAGATCTCGCCCAGTTCTCCGACGAATGTGCAGTTGCTGGCTCAAGGGACAAATCCCGATGAGGGGGGCGCAGATATGGTGCATTATCAGACAGAATCGGGGGGAGAAGTCTTTTCCGTCGGTTCGATCTGCTGGATCACTTCGATGCTGGTTGACGAGGATATTTCGAAAATTTCCCGCAATGTGATTGATCGGTTTACCAGCTGAACGGTGTCACTGATCAGGTAATGATATCCAGAATCGGAGTACCGTGATCAATTTCCAGTCGCTTGCGACCAGGGATGTCCAGCCGATGCGGATCAAGTCCGAGCAGGTGATACAGGGTGGCATGAATATCGGTGACGTAGTGTGGTGATTCGACCGCATGAAAGCCCAGTTCATCGGTGGCACCATGCACGTGGCCTTGTTTGATGCCTGCCCCGGCAAACCAGACCGTGAAGCCATGAGGATGGTGGTCCCGGCCGCTGGGCATTTTTGTGTTTCCACGTGATTCCACCGCCGGTGTTCGTCCAAATTCGGTACAGAAGACGACCACGGTATCTTCCCACATGCCGCGCCGTTTGAGGTCTTTCAAGAGTCCCGCAATCGGTTTGTCTACTCGTTTACAGGAACGGGTATGGTTTTCCTTGAGTTTCTGATGCGAATCCCATTCGCCGTACCCGCTCAGATAAACCTGGGTAAATCGCACTCCCCGTTCAGCCAGGCGTCGAGCCGCCAGTAAGCGCCGTCCGTAAACAGAGGTCTCTTTTTCATCAATGCCGTACAGCTGCTGTGTTTCCTGCGTTTCTTCAGTCAGTTCCAATGCTTCGGGAACGGAATTCTGCATACGGAATGCCAGTTCGTAGGAATTGATGCGGGCACGCAGTTTTTCATCGGTCGGATATTCAACCGCCGCCAGTTGGTTGAGTTCGTTAATGAGCTGATACTGATTTGCCTGTTCCTGTTTCAGAATTGATTCCGGACGCGTGCCAAATGGAAGTGGGTTTTTCGGATCGAGCGAGAGTTCCACTCCCATATACTTGGGACCGAGATAATCCGGATTGAAGTTTTCTTTCACGCGTGTATCCGTGTAGGAACCGAGAAACACATACTCGGGTAGATTTTGATTCAGGCTGCCCAGACCATAACTGAGCCAGGAACCGACGACCGGTTCTTTCTGGTCCAGTTTGTGGCGTCCATGATGGATCTGAAACTCCGCCGCATGATCGTTGTCTGTTGTGTACATCGAACGCACAAAAGAGATGTCATCGACGCATGTCGCCAGGTGAGGCCACCAGTCTGTGATTTCAATTCCGGATTCACCGTGTTTCCGGAAGCCAATTTGCATGGGCATGATCTGAGAATGTTCACGTTTGACCTGTACCACCGAGCGGGCGCGTGCCTGGTAACGTGGATCTTTGAAGGGATCGGGATAGATCGTATCTGAAAATGTTTTGCCGGCGTATTTATTCAATTCCGGTTTCGGGTCGAATGTTTCCATCTGGCTGTAACCACCTGACAGGAAAACCCAGATCACCGATTTTGCTTTGGGAGTGAAGTGTGGACCCGCAGTGGGATCGAAACTGGTTTCAGCGCGCGTTTCCTGTCCAAGCAGACTGCTCAATGCCATGCCCGTGACTCCAAAACCCAGGTCCGACAGAAAAGTGCGACGCTGAATTTGACTGCATTGAGGCGTGAATGGATGTGCTGAATGTTTCATAAAATCATTCCTGTTGTCTGCAGATGCAGATCGTACTGGAAATTAACGGATCGTGACAAAATCGTTATGGCTGAGTAACGCGTGTACCAGGCTTTCGCGTGCCCGAGCTGCCGGGGACTTCGCTGGTTGCGAATAATCGCGCTTGGTATCTGTTGAATTTGTGGATGTCTTTTCCTGTGGATACAGGGTCTGCTGACGTGACAGAAACGCAGTCGCGACAGCCTGTTCCTGTGTACTGGCAGGTCGGGATAAAATGAGCTTGAATGCGCTATTGATGAATGCCTTCTGTTTCTGGTCAGTCGTAGAGGTGGGAGCGGACTGGGACCAGAGTTGTTCTGCGATCATTCTTCCTTTTTGTACCGCTAGCGTGCTGTTGGTTAACGCCAGTGCCTGCTGAGGCATGACGGTTTCTGTCCGTTGATAACAGTCTGTTGCACTGGCGCCGTCAAAGAGTTCCAGGAATTCCATTTTGGCTTCGCCGTGATGCGAATAGTACAGACTGCGACGGTTCGTGATCAGTCCCTGGTCCTGTTCGAGTTCCTGGCCGTACATG
>JAGQQP010000390.1 GCA_020426085.1 Planctomycetaceae bacterium
CGCGTGTCTGCCTGCCCGGCAGCGTCCGAGTCCCCCAACTCTGCTCGGTCGAAACATACGAAACGGTTCAACACCTGGTTTCGGAAGTTCGCGGACAGCTCAAACCCGATCAGACGGTCTGGGATCTGCTCGCAGCATCGTTTCCCGGCGGTTCCATTACTGGTGCCCCCAAAGTCCGCTCGATGGAGATCATCGCGGAACTTGAGCCCACCGTGCGCGGACCTTATTGTGGCTGCCTGTTTTATGCTGGCCTGAACGGGGAATTTGACAGCAACATTCTGATCCGGACTTTCACCGTCCGTAAAGGCTGGATCCAGTTCCCGGTCGGAGGCGGGATCATTGCCCAGAGTCAGCCACGACTGGAATACGAAGAAACCCTGCACAAGGCGGCGGGAATGATTGCCGCACTTCTCAGTGAAACTGCTGCTTCAGAGTAAATTTGATGATCCTGATTATTGATAACTACGACAGCTTCGTATTCAACCTGGCTCGCTATTTTGAAGAGCTCGGTCAGGAAACGCGCGTCGTCCGCAATGATCAGATCACGCTCACACAGGCAGCCGAACTGAAGCCGTCTGCGTTGGTGATTTCACCGGGCCCCTGTACTCCGGAAGAAGCCGGTCTCAGCCAGGAACTGGTCCGCCACTTCACAGGACAGATCCCCATCCTCGGCGTCTGTCTGGGCCATCAGGCGATTGCCGCCAGTCTGGGGGGGAAAATCATTCGCGCCCCACAACCCGTGCACGGCCAGACGTCTCTGATCTATCATCAAAATTCACGCCTGTTATCCAGTCTGCCTGATCCGTTTCCCGCTACCCGGTATCACTCACTGATTATTGATGAAGCCACCCTGCCAGCCGAACTGCAGATTACGGCTCGTACAGAGCAGGGCATTCCGATGGCAATTGAACATCAGAGTGCCCCTTTATTCGGTGTACAGTTTCACCCGGAATCGATCCTCACCAAATGCGGCCTGCAACTGCTGGAAAACTTTCTCACGTTCCTTCCAGACACGACACTTCAAACACAAGACACGCATCGCTGAGTTTCCTGGTCCGGTTAGTTAATCTGGTTTAAGTTTGCATTTTGCCTTCCGGGTGAATCCGTTACGACCCTGCCTTTTTTTCATTTCCTCTCTGCACGTTTCCAATCGAGTGCAATACTTCAAAACAACCTCCCCTCAGCCAACCGATAACAACGAAGATATCAGAGAATTAGATTCTCTGTTGTCGCTTTTTACTGAACGCGAGCTCGTTCATGTATCGAAGAAGATTTGCGGGGAAACCATTCATGCGATTCACCAACAAAAACGTGAAATATCAATATGTATCAATCGTAACAGTTGCGTTCACTCTGCTTACGATATCGATCAGCTCTTCGTTCGCTGGTGAATGGCTGCATGATTTTCAAGCTGCGCAAAAACTCGCGCAGGACAAAGACGTGCCGCTGCTCGTGCATTTCCATGCTTCCTGGTGTGGCCCCTGTCATCAGATGGAACAGACGGTCTTAAGTACTCAGACAGTAAAAAGAGTGCTTGGCAAACGTATCATCGGCGTCAAGATCGACAGCGATCAATACCCACAACTGGTCGATCGCTTTAACATCCGATCGCTGCCCAGTGATATTCTGCTGACCCCCACAGGAACCATCATTACGCGTACCGACGGCATGCAGCAGCAAAACACCTATTTAAGTTTTCTGGGGCGTGGTGCTTCGCGTTATGAAAATGACCGCAGAGTCTATCTTGCCCAAAAAAGCAAACAGGAACTGATGGTACGTCAGCAGCAGGAAAAAGATGCTGCAGAAGCGGAAGCCGTTGAAACCGAAGTACGGGAAGAAACAACAGAAAAAACTTACGTTGCTTCCGATCCCGCCAGAATCGGCCTGGAAGGTTACAGCCCGATCGCTTTGACCCGGGATCGTAAATGGACCAAAGGGAAAGAGGAATACAGCTGGCCTTACCAGGGAATCACCTATCTGCTCTCGACGAAAACAGAACTCGAAATCTTCAAGATCGATCCCGGACGTTACGCTCCCCAGTTACTGGGCTGCGATCCTGTGATTTTGAATAAGCAGGACCGGGCCATTCCCGGCGATACCAAATACGGTGCCTACTACGATCACAACCTGTATCTGTTCGTGGACCTGGAATCACGCGAAGAATTCAAAAAGAATCCGGATCGCTTCAGCCGCACGATGCACGTCCTGAAAATCGAACAGGTCGAAGGCAGCGTCGTCCGCTAAACGATGCTTTCACTTGGTATTCGCAGGTTTCTTCGCTGGTGCTGTTTTCTGAGTTTCCAGTGGAATCGGCGTTGGCACGGGATCACCCTGCGACCTCTTCAACTTCTGCAAACGTCCCCGATACCGTTCATACAGCCGCGTCTGCTTACTTTCCGGTGGTAGTAATTTTCCGCCTACACAGACCGCTTTAATATGTGAGGTATGCTGCAACGGGGAACCATCGGCGATAACCAGGTTGGCCAGTTTGCCCGCCGTCAGTGATCCGACCTGGCTGTCAATTCCCAGAATTTCCGCAGCCGAGAGCGTCACTGATCGCAACGCAGCCTGTTCAGGCAGACCATAAGCCACTGCCATCGCTGCTTCAAAGGGTGTATTCCGCGAATTCCAGGCACTGTGAGAACGAATGCAGAATGAGACTCCGGCATCATACAGGTGCCCCGGATTCGCATACGGCGCGTCAAAAGGATCATAGTCGTCCTGAGGTTTCTGCATCACAGGCCCGATGATCACCGGAACTTTCCGCGCTTTCAATTCCTGCGCCAGTTTCCAGGCATCTGCGCCCCCCGTGATCACAATTTTCAGTTTTTCCTCTTCCGCAAAGAGCAGGGCACCGGCAATCGCTTCACGGGAATTCGCTTCGATAAAGACCGGCTTCTTCTGCTGCAGGTAAGGAATCAACGCTTCATACCGCGGGTCGGTCACCGGCTCGCGTGTCCCTTTTTCTTTCGTCTGCTGTTTCAGTTTCTGGTAGAGGCGCGCCTGCTTCAGAAAGTCTTTCAGTTCATCCTGGCGTTCCTGTTTCGTACTCCAGTCGATCTGCAAGCCCGCTTCCAGTTCCATCACCATTTCAGGTGCCGTCCAGCCCGCGGTCTGTACGAGGGAGGACTGGCCAGAAATCAGACCGGACTGCGGACTGACCAGTACGGTGGTGATGCCCCCCGCACGGGCAACGGGGAACAGTTCCGAATCGGGATTGATGGCCACCCCCGTTCGCAGATCGGGCTGCAGGTCACCGCTTTCCGCATAGTCGCGTGTTTCGCGTACTTTATCGATTTCCGTCAAACCTAACGTCGAGCCGGAATCGATCATCCCCGGATAAATATGTAAGCCTGCTGCATCGATTACGGTCATCTCTGCAGGCAGTGTTTTCGCAGGCCCTGCGTAAGCGATTTTCCCGTCCTTGACGATGATCGTCCCATTGGCGATGTCACCCTGATCGACCGGATGCAGTATCGCACCGGTAATCGCATACTCGGTCACTTCTGTCGCTGGTAAATCCAGTTTTGTGTCTGACTTCGCGGTAATCGAAACCTGAGGCGTCGCAGAACGTCGTTCCGCTGATTCCGTCATCGCTGTGGGCTGCTGATTACGATCAAAATAGACTTCCCCCTCGATAATCGTCAGCTCACACCGCGAGTAGGCATTCAGAGGATGCCCGCTGAACACAGCGAAGTCACCGTCCTTACCGATCTCAATCGAACCGATCTGCTGATCGAGCCCGAGCTCCTTCGCCGGATTGATCGTGATGGTGCGCAGGGCATCATTGAATGACATGTTTCCATAGCGAACCGTCTTGGCGGCTTCCAGATACAGGTGCCGAATCAGTTCCCAGTCATCACTTTTGATTACCGTATTAATACCTGCTTCATTCAGCAGAGCAGCGTTATAGGGAACCGCATCGAAGGCCTCGATTTTATACGCCCACCAGTCCGAAAA
Organism: Planctomycetaceae bacterium; assembly: GCA_020426085.1. Taxonomy (GTDB): domain Bacteria; phylum Planctomycetota; class Planctomycetia; order Planctomycetales; family Planctomycetaceae; genus Gimesia. The sequence continues at coordinate 3,961 of JAGQQP010000390.1, forward strand.
CGTACTGCAGCTGGCACCATGCGCCAGAATTTCAGGAGCGATCTTATAACCTTCCAGAACATGCTGCAGCGACCAGACGCGAATGCCCATGTTAGAGGCCACGCGCAACAGCATCAGAATTTCATCGGCACGATAACAGTGTGAATGGATAAACTTTTCATGGTTGACAATGTCCGCCAGTGCTTCCAGGCGCAGGTCCCGTCGCGGCGGCAGGTGTTTTGCATCCGGTTCTTTTTTCTGTAACTTCTCATACTCCTGCCACTGGCGACGATAATCGATGGCTTCCAGAAACGCCCGCTGCAGCGTCGCTTCGACCCCCATGCGGGTATTGGGGAAACGGGATGTGCGGTATTTGACATTTTCCCCCAATGCAAATTTCACCCCCTGAGGCGCATCATGCAGTATATGCTCTCGGGCCGACTTGCCATGCTTGAGTTTCACGACGGCATCCTGGCCGCCAATCACGTTGGCTGAACCATGAAACAGGCGTGCTGCGGTGACTCCCCCAGCCAGTGCCCGGTACTCAGATGGATCTGCGGTATTTACGACATCGCGAACGCGAACCTCGGGCACGATCGACTGTGAATACTCATTGATCCCCTCGGTAATCATGATATGACTGTGTGTATCAATGATGCCGGGCATCACAAACAGACCGGTCACATCGATCACCGTCGTCTGCTCTGGTGCGTTCAAATCCTCGCCTATCGCAGCGATTTTTCCATTCTTCACAAGG
>JAGQQP010000391.1 GCA_020426085.1 Planctomycetaceae bacterium
TGAGTGGACGCAGGGAGAGAATCCTCAAATCAATCGAATCGCAGAAATCCGAATTCCGGCTGAACTGGATGTGGAGCCACACTGGGACTGGAACAGTTCTTACTGGAGGCAGTTCGGGGCACCGTGGGGAGGGCTGCTGACGACTCCTGCGGATCTGAGTAAGTTTGCCGGAATGCTGCTAGCAGGAGGCCGATACCAGGATCAGCAGATCCTGTCCCCCCAGACAATTCGTGAAGCGACACGCGATCAGTTATCATCAATCAGCGGATTGTCTTTTGCAGCCAGACAGGGGAAAGGCTGGGGGCTGGGCTGGCAGATCGTCTCTGCATTCAACAGTGATTATTATGGTGATTTGCTTTCCCGCTCTGCTTTTGGGCATGGGGGCGCGACGGGAACCGTTTTCTGGGTCGATCCGGAACTGGATGCTTCCGCCGTCATCTTGACGACGGAGCCACAGGAACCGCATGGACGATATCTTTCCCGGATTACAAATCAGATCGTTGCATCCATTGAACCTGTGTGATGTTATCCTTCCCAGGAAGAGAAATGGTTGCCATGATTTTTTTAATCGGATTATAATGCACTCCTCTGCGGATGAGATCTTGTCAATGTAGTTCGTATTTTTTATGAATCATGATAAACCCTGAAGCTGCCGCCATCCTGACACTGCTGTTCTACCTGCTGGTCACTTCAGCTTTGCTGATCTATCAGGCTCTACATCTTCCGGATGGCTGGCGTGCCTGGATCTTATTTGCGATCACACGGGTCTATGCACCCGGTCTCTGGCGAGTGCGACGGAATCGGCGTTGTCCCTTCCCCGGAGATTCGGCCGGTATCGTAATTGCCAATCATCGCAGCCCGACAGATCCGATAATTCTCTGGTATAATTCTCATCTGGGAAACCCGCAGAAGAAGATGCGCTGCATCAGTTTCTTGATGGCCCGGGAGTACTATGAACTCCCCGGTCTGGTAGGTTGGATTTCACGCGCCATGCATTCCATACCTGTTGACCGGAATGGTCAGGATGTTGTGCCGGTACGGGAAGCCTTGCGGCGTTTAAAGGAAGGGGGACTGATCGGAGTTTTTCCCGAAGGCGGGATTCAGGAAGGTCGAGCCATTTACGACGCCAATTCCGGAATTGCCTTTCTAGCTCTGCGATCAAAGGCTCCTGTGTATCCGGTTTACATCAATAATGCCCCTCAGGGCAAGAATATGATTGAACCATTTTATTCACAGGCTGATACCTCACTGGTCTATGGAGAACCCATTGATCTGTCTGTGTACCATGGAAAACGTCTGACGCGAGAGGTACTTGAGGAAGTCACTACACTGATGATGTGGAAGCTGGCTGAATTGGGTGATACTGAATACCTGGGCGGCCCCAGACCTGATTCTCTGGATGCAGTAATCCCGATTCCCGCGGATCGATATCATACCGCAAACTGATTGAATTCAGCCTGAATAAGAATCAGGTCTCCTCGGCAGTTCCGTGAAACGGCAAACTCCCGAAGGATTCTGGTCGATGAACGACTGCCTTTCAGCAATTGTTACACCGACCAGAATTACCCCCGGGGTTGCCTGCTTCCAAGCTTTTTCGGATTGCCTGTCGGTCGGACTTTCGGCATGTAAGATTTATGAGTGATGAGGACTATCGGGTATTCGACAGCGCAGTCGGATCTGCGACAAAAATATTATTTTTTTGAAACGAAAAGGTCAGTTTGTCCCAGATTACAGGATTCCGGTTCTGGATAATCTGATGAAAATCCATATGATGCAGTTGTTAATCACGCGTTTGCTGTGAACCTGTTTCAATTCAATCTGTCAGAACAGTATTTCAGAGATCCCTTAAGAAAGAATGTGAATCATGCCGGCTCTGGGTGTAAACATTGATCATGTCGCAACTGTACGTCAGGCGCGTTTAACATATGAACCAGATCCGGTGTGGGCAGCTGTCCTGGCGGAACTGGGAGGGGCGGATGGAATCACATTGCACCTGAGAGAAGACCGGCGTCATATTCAGGATCACGATCTCTACACAATGAAGAAGACCGTTCAGGTCAAACTGAATCTCGAGATGGCTGCTGAAGAAGAAATGACTCAGATTGCCCTGGACGTCCGCCCGGATCAGGTTTCTCTGGTTCCAGAGAAAAGAGAAGAGTTGACCACTGAGGGGGGACTGGATGTCATTGCGAATGCAGAGCGTGTGACGCAATGTGTCCAGCGGCTACAGCAGGCCGGGATAGAAGTCAGTCTGTTTATCGATCCCGACCCGGCCCAGATCGCGGCGTCCAGAAAAGTGGGAGTGCATGCGGTTGAATTGCATACCGGTCGGTATGCGGATGCCTCTTCTGCGGGAGAGCAGGAACAGGAATTAAATATCCTGAAAAAAGCTTCTGCGTTCACGGTTGAGCAGGGAATGAAATTACACATGGGGCATGGTCTTACCTATCGAAATGTGACCCCCGTGGCAGCAATTCCTCATGTCAGTGAATTGAATATCGGCCACAGTATCATCTCCCGGGCTGTACTGGTGGGAATGGAGCAGGCAGTGCGGGAAATGAAGTCACTTGTCACTATCTGACTTCAGAGTCGAGCTGCACCAGGGACTCCTGTTCACAGATTATTGCGAGGGGCTTGTTAATAAATATCGTTTAAATAACAGTTCTGATCAATTCTTCTGAGTGCTCCTGCTTCGCTGTTTTTGCTAATCCTCAGAAACCTCAAAGTTGTATGCTGCAGCTTGAGTCGTGTCCTTTTTTTTCAGGGACTGATTTGGCAGAGAACTTAATGTTTGACAGTAGATTTCTGCTGCTTGATTGGTTAAGGTGAAAATCAAACTAGCAGAGCGCATCGCCCGATAGAATCCGTCAACTTCGAGTGTGGATGTGTTTTGTGCCTGAGGGTTTCGGTATGGTTGCGAATTCCTGCAATCGCTGTTTTCCCAGCCGATCTACTTCTACTCATGATGAATTTAAGTAACCCGGAAAAGGTGAGTATTGTTGCTGCTGCCTGATACAGGTTGTCTGTAGCAATGCTCATGGCAAAAACGAGTAAAGAGAAAAGCGTTCCAATATCTGAATCGTTTTGGTTTTACATGAATTGCTTACACGTAGTCTGGTAATTTTCTTTACTGGCTGCGGTCTTTGCTTGAACTTATTTTGGAAATGATCGGTTCTTCGCAGGACAGGGTATGGCGGACCTCTACACCTGCTGGTTTATTCAGAATTATAGAGGAGCAAATTACGATGACTCCCAAAGATTTTTTTGCCTTTGCAGAAAAAAATGGCGCAAAGATGGTCGACTTGAAGTTCACCGACATCTTTGGTACCTGGCAGCACTGTTCTTACCCCATCAGTACCTGGGATGAAGGTACTTTCGAAGATGGCGTCGGTTTTGACGGCTCTTCCATTCGTGGCTGGCAGACAATCGACAGCTCAGACATGCTGGCAGTGCCAGACCCGGCAACTGTTAAGCTGGATCCGTTCTTCAAGCAGCCTACAGTGAGTGTGCTGGCTGATATTGTCGATCCGATCACCAAAGAGGATTACAACAAAGACCCTAGGAATGTTGCTAAAAAAGGTCTGGCTTACCTGCAGCAGACAGGAATTGCCGACACCTGTTTCATTGGTCCCGAACCGGAATTCTTCATTTTTGATGATGTACGTTATCTCTCCAACCAGAGAGGTGCCATGTACGAAATCGATTCCTCAGAAGCGGCCTGGAACACGGGGCGTTCTGAAGAGGGGAACCTGGGACACAAGGTCGGTTATAAAGGCGGATACTTTCCGGTTTCGCCCAGCGATTCTTATGGCGACCTGCGTGCGGAAATGGTGGAGGAACTTCAGAAAGTCGGCATCGTCGTCGAAGCTCATCACCATGAAGTTGCTACCGCAGGGCAGTGTGAAATCGATATGGAATTTTCACCTCTGCTACAGATGGCTGACCAGTTCATGTGGTACAAGTACATCATCAAGAACGTCGCCAAGCGTAACGGGAAAACTGTGACCTTCATGCCCAAGCCTGTGTTTGAAGACAACGGCAGCGGTATGCACGTGCATTGCTCGTTGTGGAAGAATGAACGCCCTCTGTTCCCGGGCGAAGGGTACGCGGGACTGAGCGAGATGGCCCTCTACGGTATCGGTGGTCTCTTGAAACACGCTCCCGCGGTGCTGGCATTCACCAACCCGACCTCGAACTCGTATCGTCGGCTCGTTCCCGGATTTGAAGCCCCGGTAAACTTGGCCATGTCAGCGCGAAACCGCTCTGCGTCAGTTCGTATCCCGATGTATTCGTCGAACCCGAAGGCAAAGCGTTTCGAATTCCGTTGCCCCGACCCCACTGCCAATGCCTACCTTGCGTTCTCCGCAATGCTAATGGCAGTGCTCGACGGAATTGAAAACAAGATCGATCCCGGTCAACCGCTTGAACGCGATATCTATGCGATGACCCCAGCCGAATTGGCCGAAATACCTTCGACACCCGGCTCTCTGGAAGAAGCCTTGGAATGCCTGCGTGCGGACCACGCATTTCTCACCAAGGGCAAGGTGTTCACCGAAGGCTTCATCAACGCCTGGATTGACTACAAGTTCGAGAATGAGGTCCAGGAAATCAAGCAACGCCCTCACCCCTACGAGTTCGCCCTCTACTACGACAGCTAGGCTCCGCCGACCGGATTCGCTCCCCGGGGAGCGAATC
>JAGQQP010000392.1 GCA_020426085.1 Planctomycetaceae bacterium
CCGGCATCGGAAATATCCGTTTTACTCAAATTCAGATATTCCAGCTTTTTGAGCGCCAGTAACTGTTCCAGTCCCGCATCAGTAATCGGAGTCCCCTCCAGGTTCAGTCGATTCAGTTCTGTAAAACCGGAAATGGTTTTCAAGCCTTCATCTGTCGTTTCTGTGCCCCATAATCCCAGTCGGGTCAGTTTCTTCAGGTCTTTAATCTGTTCCAGACCTTTATCGCCAATCATCGATTCATCCAGATCCAGATAAGTCAGATCGGTCAGCCCGGACAGATACTTCATTCCTTCATCGGTAACCACGGTATCCCGTAGATGAAGTGTCTGAAGTTTTTTCATATTTTGAATATTTTCAATCCCGGGATTGCCCACAAAATCCCGCCGCAGATGCAGGGCTTCCATGTTGGTCATATCTTTCAGATACTTCATCCCTTCATCCGAAATTTCCGTATCATCCAGTTCCAGCGACACCAGATTTTTATCCTTCAACAACGCCAGCGTCTCGTCAGAAATATTTCTTCCCCATGTATTCAAACGCTGCAGATTCGGAAGTGCGGCGATATCCTTCATTCCCTTATCCGTCACCTGAGTCGCCTGAACCTTCAGGACTTTCAGGTTTTTCATCCCCTTGATATGAGGCATCCCCTCATCATTGATTTCTTTATTGAACCGCAGATCCAGATCTTTGAGTTCCGGGAATTCGGCGACCACTTTCAACGCGTCATTGGTAATGTTGGTTGCCCGTAGCGAGAGCACCTGCAGATCTTTCAGATCCGACAGATTCTTAACCCCTTCATCTCCCACAGCTGTGCTTTCCAGACTGAGAAACCAGAGATTCTTTTTCTTGCCAATTGCCTCAGTAGCGACATCGGTAAAGTTAGGCCCCCAGAGGATCAACCGTTCCAGGGAAGGCAGACCTGCCAGATGCTTGAGATCCTCATCCTTCGCATTCGTCCCCTTCAGATCCAGGATCAGTACGCGGCCATCATCGGACATGCCCAGTTTGGCATCCAGGTCTTTAAATACCTTGACTGCTTCCGGCGAGTCAGGTTCGACAGCGGGCTTCTGTTTCTCTGTTTCTGAAGCAGGCTCACTTTTCGCAGTTGAAGCGGCTTTTTCCGGATCAGCGGGTGGTGTACTTGCAGAGGGACATCCTGTTAACAGACACGCTCCAGCCAGAGAAAAACCTGCCAGAGAAAGAAACACTCTTGTCTTCATCCTGATATCCTTTGTCATATTTGAACTGGTTCAAATCTGGTTGCATTCCGGGCGCATTTTATGTTCAGGCGTTCTACCTGCCGACCGACATGGTCAGCGTAATTCTGCCTGTCATCAAAGATTCATAGAACCCTCTTAAGATGCTAACAATGATCCCCAAAATAGAGCCCAGACCAAAACATTGCAATTCAATGACTCTGTTTTCTGTAACTACTTGCGATTCCCGAAGCAAACCGGCTATACTCGATAGCATAAATAGACTTCGATATGTTGACTTGAGATTTTGTTCCGTTTACCTCCCCGGTAAGTTCGATCACCGCCAGCCATTCAAGGATCTTGAAGTGAAACATCGCCTCGCCTCTCCCGCTCTCCTGTTTTTCTGTCTGACATCCCTGTTCGCGATTCTCCCTCAGGAAATTCAAGCAAAAGACTGGAATACCTATCTCGCAGACCGGGAACGTGCAGGGGCCACAACCGACTCCATTTCGCTTCCGTTGACGCCTGCCTGGAAATATGTTGCTCCCAGCCCGCCTAAGACAGGTCAGACCGATCCGGGAGAGCGTGTGATTGAAGGGCACGATCTGGAATCGCGCGTTGACTTTGATGCAGCCTTCCAGGTCGCCATCGCTGACGGACGGGCTTATTTTGGCTCCTCAGTCGATCATATGCTGCGTTGTGTCGATCTGAAATCGGGCAAGGTTCTCTGGACCTGTTTTACTGGCGGACCAATTCGCCTCTCCCCCACTGTCAGCCAGTCTCGCGTCTATTTCGGTTCCGATGATGGATTCGTCTATTGCCTCGATGCGAAAACCGGGAAAGAAATCTGGAAACTGCGTGCTGGACTGAACGAAGAGATGATCATTGCTCGTGGGGAAATGGTCTCGCGCTGGCCCGTTCGAACAAATGTGCTGATTGATGACGGGATCGCTTATTTCGGAGCCGGTATCTTTCCACATGAAAATATCTATCTGTACGCCGTCGATGCCAACACCGGTAAGGTCATCTGGAAAGTAGATAATCTCAGCCAGACTTCAGCAGGCCGAAACGAACTCTCTCCCCAGGGTTACATTCTGGCAAATGACGAATTCCTGTTCTTCCCCTCAGGGCGTTCGCTGCCGGCCGCTTTCAACAAAAAAACCGGCGAAGAAGAACACAAACGCTCTTACAGCTGGCGCAGCACTGCAGGTGGGGTCGTGGGGGGAACTCAGGCGCTGCTCGCCGATGGTCAGATTTATTCCATGGGTGCCCACCATATTCTGGCGTTAACTCAGGATGAAGGTGACATCGGTTATGCCTGGATCAACGGGCAACAGATGGCCGTTCAGGGAGATTTCGCCTACCTCGCAACCGGTTCATCGATCCTGAAAGTGAATCGCAGCGAACATGCTGTAGGCTCTCAAAAAGCCCACAAAAATGACATGACGATAAACGACCTGTTCAAAAAACTCCGCAGCCTGAAAGGGAAAAAAGCGGAAGAAGTACGGGCGGAAATCAAAACGTTACAGGACGAAAATAAAGCATTTGCAAAAGCGGGGCTCATCTGGGAGATCGCAGCTCCTGCCCGTAACGCTCTGATAGTCGCCGGTGATAAAGTGATTGCCGGTGGAGAAGATCAGGTATTGATCATTGATGAAGCCACGGGAAAACTGCTGGAGACATTAAAAGTCAAAGGAGAAGCACGCGGGCTGGCGGTTTCCGATGGCGAACTGATTGTCAGCACCTCAGCGGGTGAAGTCATCGGGTATGGAAGTTCAAAGTCTGATCAACCTGCTTTACAAATCAATACAGTCACAGCGACTTCGCCTTATCCCGAAGATGAGCTGACTCCTGTCTATCAGCAGGCAGCTAAAGATATTTTAACACACACTGATATGAAAGATGGGTTCTGTCTGGTTCTCGGTAGTGAAGAAGGTCGGCTCGCCTATGAACTGGCCCGAAACAGTAACCTGAAAATCTACTGTATCGAACCAGATCCAGCAAAAGCCGAACTGTCTCGGCAGAAACTCAGCCAGGCTGGCTATTACGGACATCGTGTGACCGTTCATCAGACCGAACTCTCTCCGCTGCCTTACTCACACTACTTCGCAAACCTGATTGTTTCCGACTCTCTGCTCAAAACCGGTCAGATCCCGGGAATTCCCAAAGACATTGCCACGCATGTCAAACCACTGGGAGGGACGATCTGTCTGGGAATTCCGGCGAATTCTCAGGCCAACAAGGTTGAGAACACACAACTCATGGACTGGTTGAAACAGACCGGGCTCGCCGATACATCGAAAATTAATGACAAACAAGGCTACGCCAAACTGGTCCGGGGCGCTCTGCCTGGTGCAGGCAGCTGGTCTCATCAGTACGGCGATCCAGGCAACACCGCCAGCAGTAAAGACCAGCTGGTTCGTGGCGGACTGGGAGTGCTCTGGTTTGGCGATCCCGGCGAAAAGAAGATGGTCAACCGTCATGAAGGTGCAGTCGGTCCGCTTGCCATCAACGGCCGCCTGTTTATTCAGGGTGAAAGCACCATCATGGCCTTTGATGCCTACAATGGTCTGTTTCTCTGGGAACGGGATAATCCGCAGGCAATCCGTACCGGTGTATTCCAGAACCAGAATCCGGGGAACCTCGTCGCCAGCGATGACAGCCTGTTCTTTATGATGAAAGAAAGCTGCTACCAGCTGGACGCAGCCACTGGCAAAACTGTGGCGAAAATTCCTCTGCCGGAAAAACTCAATGACGGTAAACACGAATGGGGGTATCTCGCGTATCAGAATGGTCTGATCTTCGGGACCGCCACGACACGTAAAGAACTCGAAGCCCGACAGATTCGCCGCGGTCGGAAAACGGAAGATTCTACCGATGCGTTGTTTGCCATCGATGTCAAAACCGGAAAACCAGCCTGGAGCTATCAGGGTAAAAATATCGCCCATCACACGATCGCCATCGGCCCTGAAGCCGCTTACTTTATTGACAGTTCCATCACCAGTGAGCAACGAGCTGAAATTTTGCGTCAGGACAAATCACATCTGAAAGAACTGACAGGTAAGGAACGTGAAATCGCCGAAGATCGTCTTAAAAAACAGGACCTGCGGCTGGCGGTTGCCCTCGACATCAAAACGGGGGAGAAACTCTGGTCGAAACCCGTCGATGTGACGGACTGCAGTGAAATTGGAATCGGCGGTGGAAAACTGACACTGCTGTATCAGAACAATGTGCTGCTGCTCTGTGGAGCCAATGCAAACGGACATTACTGGAAACAGTTTATTGACGGCGATTTTTCCCGCCGCCGACTGGTGGCCCTGAATGCCGTCGATGGGTCCCTGCTCTGGAAAAAAGATGCCAACTATCGACATCGCCCCATTGTGGTCGGAGACAAGATCATTGCCGAACCCTGGTCCTACGACCTTTATACCGGCATTCAACACACGCGTAAGCATCCATTGACCGGCCAGGAAGTCCCCTGGAGCATCA
>JAGQQP010000393.1 GCA_020426085.1 Planctomycetaceae bacterium
TGCCGCCCGTAGTAGAACAGATAATATTCGTGCGGCGAACGGGCTCCCTTCCTGCCGGACAGCAGCGGCCAGATGCTCTTCCCGTCGATGGCATGGTCCGGCAGTTTCCCACCTGTCAGCTCGGCGAGAGTCGGCAGAATATCGATCGTGCCTGCCACTTCCCGGCAGACCGCACCAGCGGGAATTCTGCCGGGCCAGCGGGCAATAAACGGCTCCCGGCAGCCACCATCCCACATGGTGCCTTTCCCTTCCCGCAGCACCCCGACAGCACCGGCATGGTCTCCATAGGACAGCCACGGCCCATTGTCAGAAGTGAAAATCACCAGAGTCTGGTCATCCAGCCCGTTTTCCTTCAGCGTGCGGAGAATCTCACCGACGGACCAGTCGATCTCCATGATCACATCGCCGTACAGACCCTGTTCCGATTTGCCTTTGAATTTATCACTGACAAACAGGGGGACGTGCGGCATTGAATGCGGAACGTAGAGGAAGAAGGGCCGGTCGTGATTTTTGTTGATGAAGGAGACCGCATGTTCGGTGTACCAGGTGGTGAGTTGGGCCTGTTCTTTGCCGGTGACTTTGGGATTGATGACAGTTTCGTTTTCGATCAGCGGGAGATCGGGAAAGCGGTTGCCTGCGGTGGGATGGAAAGGCCACATATCGTTGGAGTAGGGGAGCCCGAAGTATTCATCAAAGCCATGCCGGGTCGGCAGAAATTTGGGATTGTCACCCAGATGCCATTTCCCATAAATAGCGGTGGCATAACCCTGGGGTTTGACGACTTCAGCGATGGTGGTTTCTTCGGCATTGATACCGATTTTGGAATGAGGACCAAGTGCACCGCGGATGCCAACGCGATTGGGATAGCAGCCAGTGAGTAGCGCGACACGCGATGCAGAGCAGACGGCCTGGGCTGCGTAGAAGTCGGTGAAGCGGACCCCTTCTTTTGCCATCTGATCGAGGTTGGGGGTTTTGATATTGGGAGAACCGAAGACGCCGACATCCTGATATCCCTGATCGTCGGTAAAGATGATGACGAAGTTGGGATGCTGGCGGGCAGGCCGTGCTTCCACCTGATGCGGCAGCAGAGACAGAGTCGCCAGGCAGAACATCAGGAAGCTGATACCGGGGAATCGTTTTTTAACGAGCAGCGAGGGAAATCGTGTTTCAGTATCAGCCATGGATTTACCTTTCCGGTGAGCAATCGGGTTGTGTCTTATTTATACAACCAGCTTACCGGAAAGGAGAACTGCTTTTCAATACTGGTGGAGATTACTCGCCTCGGAAGTGGGCATCCTGGACGGGAACGAGCTGTTCCAGACACGCAAGTAAGACGCCGGCGGGGGAGGCGATGGCATCAATGTGAGCGACGATTTCTTCCGGATAGCAGCTGAGTACGAGAGCCGATTCTTCACGGTAGATTTCAAAACGACGACGAATGACCTTTTCGTTGGCATCGTCGGCCCGGTTTTCACGAATCGCACGGTGACGGATACGGTGGATCATTTCTTCTTCATCACTACAGGTCAGGTGCAGCACTTTCAGAACATCGATGTGCTGTTCCAGGATTTTGGCCTGCTGGATATTCCGGGGAATACCATCGAGAATCAGAATGTCTTTACGAGGCTTGTACATCGAGAGGGTGGCGCGGGCATCGAGACCCTGTTTCCAGATGCGAATACTGAGTTCATCGGGAACGAGTTCGCCGCGAGAGCTGTACTTGTAGATCTCCTGGCCTTCTGGCGACTCGATATCGATCGAGCGGAATACATCGCCGCTGGAGAGGTGAAAGAATCCGGGAATCTGACCAAGGATTCGTCCCTGGGTTCCCTTACCAACGCCGGGAGCACCAAACAGCAGGACGGCTTTTCTACGTTCCGTCGCCATAGTTATGCCTCTATGTATCAAGATCGATCATGGTTTCAGTAGCCACAGTGGTTACTGCTTTTTGAATCCAGACAGACTGTTTGAATTCAGTTCATTACAATAACGTTTCAGCAGACAATTCTCACCCTAGTCGGGTAGTTATTAATGAATGTAAATAAAAAACACTCCGAAAAACCGGATCGTTTTTCGGAGTGTTGAAATGTTTTGCAGGTAACTGTTAGCGGGAGATCAGAGCCACGACCTGACCGACGTCAACCGGGAGGCTGACATCTTCCATGGTGGGGGCGGTGACAACAGTGGCTGCCAGTTCTTTTTTCTCAAGTGTGAGCCATGCACATCCGGGACGACCTGATTCAACCAGCTCTGCATAAAGTTTTTTGAGATTAGGACGATTTCGAACGGAGATGACATCGCCGGGTTTCACCCAGATGGATGGTTTGTTGACAGTCTGACCATTCAACTGGAAGTGTGAGTGTACGATTCCCTGTCGTGCCTGTGGACGAGTCTGGGCGAATCCAGCTCGGCAGACAACGTTATCGAGACGGCGTTCGCAGAGAACCAGCAGGGCTTCCCCGGTGTTCCCTTTGATGCGACGGGCTTTGTCGAAGTAGCGACGCAACTGACGTTCACGCAGACCGTAATAGAATTTGATCTTCTGTTTTTCGATTAAGGCCAGACCGAAGTTAGATGCTTTGCGGCGACGTTGTGACATTCCAGGTGGAAGGTTCCGCTGGTCCAATGCACGTGTTGCACCTGCGTCTTCAAAAACCAAAGCTCCCAGACGACGGTTGACCCGTCCTTTTGGTCCTGTGTAACGACCCATTCAGAGTTTCTCCCAGATTAATCACAAGCTGCCGAACAGTTAACTTGTTGAACGGCAAAGAAATATACTTAAGGTCTGATCGAAGTAAACTATTTTTACATAATAGTTTACCGTCATATGCCAAGAGAATCAGACCAGTTTGAGCAGTCAGGGTCTTGAGTTACAGAGCTTTACAGCGCGTAACACAACCTTTAAAGCGGTCCGTTGTTATCGCAAATTCCATATGAATCGTCAACCAACTGAGCTTCAGGATCGGAAAAACTCAGAAAATATCAGGTGACAGAATCAGGAAAGAGGTTGAGGTTCGCTCAAAATCAGACAGCAAGTGGGTTCTTATGTACACTTTTTGCTGCTGAAGACCTGCGGGATCGAAACCGAAGCACGAAACAGGGAGAGGGGCTCTTCGGATTCCACGGCAATTCGGGGCAGGTCCCACGGATCTGGTTTTCCAAGTGGAGCATAGCCGCCGTAATAGCTGAAACCCCAGCGAAATCCGGCGTTCGTCAGGCAGTCCCGAGTATGCTGATTAAAGCAGTCTTTGCCGCCGACCGGGTAGCTGAAGCTGGTAATCTCCTGTCCGATTTCCGTTTCAATTCGTTGTTTACAATGTTCAATTTCAAACTGTTGAACTTCAGGAGAGTGACGGGACAGAATGGGATGAGTGACCGTGTGGCCGCCAATATCCATGCCGGCGTCGCTCATTTCGCGAATCATATCCCAGGTCATCCAGACATAATCAGCGATCTCTTCCGGGCAACGACCAGAGCCGGTTGCTTCTGCCAGGAAGTTCAGAAAATTATCTGTCTGATCGCCACTCAGTTTTTTGAATCTGCTCAACAGGGTTTTAATTGACCGTTCACAATCATCAGGATGCAGGGACAGACTGTCGCCTGTCAATTCATTCGACAGAATCTGCTTCTGTGTCGCGTTGCGGACCATCCAGGCGATTTCATCCCACCAGGCTACTTTTCTGTCATCAAGAAAACCAGTTGTCAGGAAAAATGTGGCAGGCGCGTTGTACGATTTAATAATGGGAAATGCCCATTCGTAATTGTCAATATAACCATCATCGAAGGTCACGAGCACATACCGTCCCCGGGGCTGTTTCCAGATGTGATCCAGATCGCGGATGCGGATCATATCGAAATTCAGGCTGAGAAATCGTATCTGCTTTTCGAAATCATCTGCGGTTGCACTCCACAAATCATGATCGAACACAGAATTGTTGATATCACCAACACGGTGGTAATTCAACACCAGCAGACCATTCCAGACAGAGGCATTGCGGGCCAGAAGATTCATTCCTGTCCAGTCGAGTGCTTTGGCCAGTAATTCTTTTTTACTCACAAGGAAAGTTCCTTTCAGTCGATTTCTAATCTGGCGATACAGCTTCATAACACAACTGATTCTCAGATGGATTCAATCAATTGAGGCGGCAGATGCAGGTAGTGGCCTGCTTTGCGTTTGGATTCGATATCTCCATAAACCAGGGCAACCTGTTCTGCTGGCAGCCCCGTTCCTGCGGCAACTTCCTCTGCGGTAAAACCGTTATTCAAGCCATACAGGCAGCAGTCGAGTTTGTCGTAGGAAACAGCAAAGAAGAATTCTTCCTGAGACTGTTCCAGTGAATAAGTATCGGTTGTTGGTGGACGCATCCGAATCACCTCTGGTACATCAAGATACTCTGCGAGTTGATATACCTGAGATTTATACAGATGGGCGATCGGTTTCAGGTCAGCTGCACCATCGCCGTTTTTGACGAAGAATCCCTGATCGTATTCGAGGCGATTAGGGGTGCCCGGAACAGCGTAGTTCAGCCGGTCGGCGTGGTAGTATTCCATCATCTTGCGACAGCGCTGTTTAAAGTTCGTCGCTGCGACAATCGTCTGATAGGCAGAGAGAGGCAAACGTTTTTTTATGAATTCGCCTTCGGGGGTCTGAACGACCACTGAAAAGACCCGGTATCCA
>JAGQQP010000394.1 GCA_020426085.1 Planctomycetaceae bacterium
TTTTAGATGCGACGGGACTCAAAGTCGGTGAAGACTACTTTCTTGCTTACAGCCCGGAACGGGAAGATCCTGGTAATCCGGATTTCTCTGCAGCGGGTATTCCCAAAGTGGTGGGCGGGATTGATGAGAACAGTCTGCGTATTGCCGCCGCGTTATACGAGCATGCGGTCGTCAATGTCATTCAGGTTTCCTCAGTGGAAATTGCCGAAGCCTGTAAGATTCTGGAAAACACCTATCGTGCCGTGAATATTGCGATGGTTAATGAACTCAAAACATTATTTGACCGCATGAACATTGATGTCTGGGAAGTGATTGATGCCGCGAAAACAAAGCCCTTTGGTTTTCAGGCCTTTTATCCGGGACCTGGCCTGGGTGGTCACTGTATCCCCATTGACCCGTTTTACCTGAGCTGGCTGGCACGCAAAGAAGGACAGACAACCCGATTCATCGAACTGGCCGGGGAAGTCAATACCCGTATGCCACGCTACGTGATTGACAGACTGTCCGAATTTCTCAATCAGTTTTCCAAACCACTCAAAGGCAGCAAAATCTGCATGCTGGGTGTGGCCTACAAAAAAGATGTCGATGACCCCCGAGAAAGTCCTTCATTCCATCTGCTGGATCTGCTAATGGAACGAGGTGTTGATTTTTCTTACAACGACCCGCATATTCCGAAACTTCCCAAGATGCGACATCACAATGTCCCTGCCATGGAAAGCCAGGAATTAACGCCTGAATATCTGGCGGAGCAAGATTGCGTGCTGATTGCCACCGACCATTCGGCTTACGATTACGACTTCATCGTCAAACACAGCAAGATGATCCTGGATACGCGCAACGCGACCAAAAATGTCACTTCCGGCCGTGAAAAAATCTTCAAAGCATAATGTCTTTGACTCAATTGAGCACACAGCCCGGCTTCCTGGAACCGGGCTGTTCTCATTTAAAGCTGAGACTATTGCGCACTGTCTACGATTTCCTGAAACGCCTGTTGTGCTTCCTGAAACTGCTCGGGATTCAATACGGGCTTCAGATCGGCAGTGGTATAATCCTGCGACAGTTCCACCCAGGAATGACAGCCGGCAAAACGCGATTCCTGTTCCACTTCGACAGGCTGCTCCCGTCGAAAGACGCGAACCAGTAACACAAACAGCCCCGGATTTTTGTATTCAAACCGCTGCTGGATTGTCTCTGCATTCAATACCTGCAGCGATTGCAGACGCGGGAGCAATGCCGGATCTTTGAGTTCCAGTACGGCTTCGACGACAGAATAGAGTGACAGATTCAACTTCCCGGATTCCGGTTCCTTCGACAACGTCTGATTCAGCAGACTGCTTTTCGCAGGCTGCAGTTGATCTGCCCCCTGATGAAATCGCGTGGGGAACATCCAGAACTCGCTGTGTTCAACGCGAAAGCCGGCTTCCCCTTCGTGAATGCCTCCTTTACGAACAATCACCGATTGAGTTCCCTGCTCCAACGCAGCGCAGACGGCTCCCCACTCTTTAAATGCGATTCGATTCTGTGACTGCATTACCCTGCCTGATCACGCCTTGAAAACGGAATTACTTCTGTGAGCGCGGATTCTGCATCCAGTACAGATAACCATCTTCCGCTCCGACAATCAGGTCTCGTACACCGTCCTGATCCCAGTCGACCGTACAGGGGCTGCTGGTATGTCCGGCCAGTTTTCGTGAACTGAGTGGCCCCATGTTTTTGAGTACGGTTTTTCCGTCGACGGTTTTCACGTTACGGAAAAAATCGGCGTTCATACTGTTGACCAGTAAGTCGAGACGTCCATCACCGTCCCAATCGACAACATGCAGTTTATAGCGTCCGCTGCCACCAGCACGTTTGGGATTAAGTTGGATCGGCTTCAGAGCTTCATCGACGAAGATCCGTTTCCCAGGCAGTAACTTCAAATCCTGCCCCGATCCCGTGCGTTCGAAAAATGCGAG
The DNA here is from genome assembly GCA_020426085.1 of Planctomycetaceae bacterium. Taxonomy (GTDB): domain Bacteria; phylum Planctomycetota; class Planctomycetia; order Planctomycetales; family Planctomycetaceae; genus Gimesia. The sequence goes on from JAGQQP010000394.1 coordinate 1,956, forward strand.
ATAACCTTCGTGGTCCAGCATCACCAGATCCATCAGACCATCCTGATTATAATCAACGGCAACAGGCGTGGTACGCCACTGCGTCACCAGTTGATTACCGCGAGGATTCCACCAGTTCCATTGCGGCTTGGGAACATCACCATTCCATTCCACCTGAATTGTCTGCGCTGAAGCCAGTTCCGGTTTGGTTCGTGTACCGATATTCTGGTACCAGAGAATTTCTCCCCAGATGGAATTCACCAGCAAATCGGGCAAACCATCCTGATTCCAGTCTGCGACCGTCTGTGTCGTGTAGCCCCACTTCGCTTCCGCCGGGCCCTGAATGGAACCGTTGGGGCCTGCCTGAATCCGGATGGGTCGTCCTCCCGCTTCCAGATAAACGGGGGCCGCCAGTTTGGGATTTTGAGGATCTCCATCCAGATTTTCGATCAGCCCGATATAGCCGGCTGTGTTACCGACGATCAGATCTTCATCTCCATCGCCATCCCAGTCATACGCATAGGGAGTCGCGAGTGCCCCAAACTTGACTCCGGCAGCTTTCTGACGGAAGTAGCGAGGGGGTAGAAACTGCGGTAAGCCCCCCAGAAGTTCTCCCGTATTTTCCATGAAGGCGACCCGACCATCTTCGTCACCGATCACCAGATCGGTATCGCCATCCTGATCCCAGTCAATTGCTGTGGGAACAATCATCTGCAGATCCATCTGCAATGGCCGACCGTTATAATGCAATCGTCGGCCTGTCACATAACGAGGTTTTGTGCGGGAACCGGTATTCTCAAAATACGTCAGTTGATCCAGAAACTCACCACAGATCAGATCCAGATCGCCGTCATGGTCAAAGTCTGCAAAGCTGGGAGAAGGCCAGCCAAAAACTTCGAGTGGCTGATCGCCTACTTTGATCTTCTCCGGCTTCTCGTATTCCGGTTTTAGATCCGTGCCTGCATTATTCAGAACATATACGAATCCACGCAGTGGACCATTCGTCCATTGACCTTCTGAGTTATACGCATCATCCCAGCCGTAATCTCCCCAGTCTCCAACGGCAACGACCAGATCCTGATCGCCGTCACCATCGTAATCAAGATAGTACCATTGGTTCGCACGCACTTTCTTTCCGTGCACATTGCGATCCACAGGTAGCTTGCTCAGTTTGTCAAAGCCCTTCTTTTTGAAATTGACCGCTTCCTGTCCCGATACCAGCACACGGGGAACCCCATTCACGTAGGACAGACAGGTATTATGATAACCTTTCCCCAGCCGGACTCCCGGTTCAAAGACCGGCATTTTATCTTTACCGTTTGATCGATTTTCGAAAAAGTAAGTTCCATTGGAAGGCTTATCGGGACAGGAGACCAGCAGGTCCATATCACCATCACCATCAAAATCCATCGGTAGTGGCCAAGCCCATAAACCCACTCCCAGATCGACTTCGAGACCTGGATTGTGATAGGTCAACTGTTCCAGTTCTGCCGCTTTTGCTGCGGAAAATAACAAAAATACTGAGAATAAAGAGACAAAGAATTGAATGCGAGGTTGAGCGACCATAATGGAATTTCCCAAATCGGATTGAGTAGTATCGTTCAATTTGTACTGACGTGCTATAATCCCACGGCTTATAGTGTACCTCTATTTAACTCGAATCTACTGGAAGAATCCAGTCGTTCCATTCCATACAAAATCAATAAGTTGAAATATAATGAACTGGTTATTGTTATTTCGCCTGCTGGGGCTCGTGGGCATGCTGGTCGGTGCATCCATGGTCTTCAGTCTCCCCTGGGCTTTTCCCGTTTTTGGTGAAGCGACGGAATTCGAAGCGGCAGGATTCTGGGGCATCTGCGGCGCGATCGCCTGCAGTATGGGTTCCGGTTCCCTGTTCTATCTGATCGGCCGAAAAGAGCATGGCACAATCCTGCGGAAAGAGGCTCTGGCCATCGTGGGCTTGAGCTGGATTTATTCCGGGATTCTGGGCTGTCTCCCTTTTCTGTTTTCAGGATCAATGGTCGCACCGAATGTTCCGATGACCATTCCTGACGCACTTTTCGAATCGATCTCCGGATTTACAACAACGGGGGCCTCCGTACTCCGCGAACTGGAAGACCCGGCGCTGGTTCCCCGCTCAGTTCTGTTCTGGCGCAGTTTTACTCACTGCCTGGGTGGGATGGGAATCATTGTGTTGTTCGTCGCCATTCTGAGACACCTTGGCGCGGGGGGGAAGGTGCTCATGAAACGGGAAGTTCCCGGCCCCACCAGCGAAGCAGTCAGGCCGCGCGTGCGGGAGTCAGCGATTGTGATGTGGGTCATCTACGTGGCATTCACCCTGGTATTGGCGCTGATCCTGTGGCTGGAAGGGATGAGTGTGTTTGATGCGTTCTGTCACAGCTTTGGCTCGATGGCAACCGGAGGATTCAGTACGCACAATGCCAGCGTCGGCTATTTCAACAGCTGGCTGATTGAATTTACGATCGCTGTTTTCATGGTCATCGCAGGAACAAACTTCTCACTTTACTTCCTCTCCCTGAAAAACCTGCGTTCTAACGATCACTCGTGGAAACACTTCTTTGCACCTCTGCGGAATGATATTGAATACCGTACGTATTTACTCATCCTGGCCGGGGCAACAATTTTTCTGACTTACAATCTGTTGAGCAATCAGATCTACAACAACCTTCCCGAAGCATTGCGATACGCCGGGTTTCAGGCGGTGTCGATCATGA
>JAGQQP010000395.1 GCA_020426085.1 Planctomycetaceae bacterium
CGTAGACACCATTATTTTTGTTCCCTGTGATATCCACGGCCTGAGACAGATTGGGATTATCAGTCCGCAATGGCCAGCAGGAGAGGGGATCGGAAGCCAGAACCGAAGCCACATAATCGGCATGCACCAGTTGATCCTGTTTCAGCTTCGCAGCAGCAAAATGCTTCTGCACCTCGTCTGTGCTCAATGCACGATTGAAGACAGCCACTGCTCCCAGCTGTCCCTGGAAATTCGAGAAATTGTCATTGCGACCGGCAATGATCAACTCAGCGACACCATCAGCATATCCGGGATCTGCTTCCCCCTGTATTTCCGGCTTCGGTTTGCCATTCAGATAAACAGAGATCTGTTTTTGATCGCGAATCAACACCACATGATTCCACGTACCCGGTTGGATAACAGAGTTTCCAAACAGCGCGTCCCGTTTTAAATCGCCGTTATAAAAGAACAGACGTCCGGCTTTGTTGGGACGATACTTCCCGGCGATTCCCAGGTGATCCCCGGCAGCCTTCGCAGCCGCATCTTTACCTCGTGAGAAGAAGTAACCCGTGATAATCCGCTGCTCGTTGGGAATCTGATTCTTAACCCATAACTCGACGGAATAAGAATCTCCCAGTTCCTTCACATCGGCTTTCATCCGCTTGCCGGCAAAAGTCGGAATCTGTTCGATCTTATTTTCTGATTCATCCTTCGAATCACTGTGTTCCAGGAACTTCAGACCGATCTGCATTTCAGAAGAAGTCGGTTCCCGCGAGAACAGTAATCGATAAACATCATTGACCCGTTTTTCAGACGATTCTCCCTCCAGCCGTGCCGCCAGTTGCTGGGCCTGCTGTCTGACAAAAGGAGAGTTCAACACAAACAGCTGCTGCAGCGGTGTCGTTGTTTTGGATCGACGAGCCGCATGAATCGCCGGATCGGGAAAATCATAAGACTGCAGGAAGGTACTGAGTTTATGCCGGGAGACCGTTGCATAAATTCCGCGTCGCTGAAACGACGGATCATCAATGTCACCTGAAGGTCCCGCCTGTCTTGCATCCAGATTATTCCCCGCTGTCAGTAATGCATCACGATAAATTTCCGCTTCGAGCCGACGACGATTGAAATACGAGAGCAATCTGTTGTTCGGATCCTGCTTCATTTGCAATTCCGACAGTTCGACATTGGAGGACTGCTGATAGGTCGCCGACAGCATGATCAACCGATGCAGTTTCTTCATCGACCAGCCCTCGTCCATAAACCAGACAGAGAGCTCATCCAGCAGTTCCGGATGGCTGGGCAGAGAACCCGTTTTGCCAAAATTACTTGGCGTATCGACCAGTCCTTCACCAAAATGATGCTGCCAGATCCGATTCACGATCACGCGTGCGGTAAGTGGATTCTCCCGGCTGGCAATTTTCTGAGCCAGTTCCAGCCGACCGCTGCCGTTATGGAACGGTTCGGGCTGACCGTCTGACAGTACCCGCACAAATCGACGCGGAACCAGTTCTCCCAGGTTGGCCGCATTTCCACGAATGAAAACATTCAGGTCCCGTGGCTTGGGATAATAGACGATCTTCATCTTATCTTCGGTGATCTCTTCCACGCGTACCTGTTCTTCGGTCAGAGCGTCTGCCAGAGGCAGCTCAAATCCCGGCGTTGATTTCTTGATCTCTTCGGCCTGTGCTTTATTGTCTTTGATCGTCTGGTTATGAGCCGCAATCAACGTCGTATTCTGTTTCAACTCTTCAGGGGGAATCGGAAACCGGATCGTCGTCTGCTTCTTGACATCAGGACGAGACGCGATCAGCGGGAACCCGGCATCACCGGCCTGTTTGATCATATTTTTCAGCTCGGTATTTCGTTTCGTCAGCTCTTTGACTTTCGCCGCAAGATCTGTATTTGATTTGTTTAAGGCCTCCACTTTATCCCGGGCAGGTTGTGTTTTTGCGACTTCTTCATCAGGAATAATCGGTCGTGTTGTCTGTCGTACGGAAGCAAACACACCGGCGATTCCATAATAGTCTTCCACAGTTAACGGATCATATTTGTGATCGTGGCAGCGGGCACAGGCCATCGTCAGCCCCAGCAAGCCCCGGCACAAACTGTCAACGCGGTCTTCCCAGTCATCCGCATAGCGGTTTTCCAGTGTTAAACGGGACAAAGCAACTTCTTTATGATAGGAAGGTCCCAGTCCCATGAATCCCAGGGCAGGGTAATCTTCAGGGCCGGTTTCGGGCAGGAAGTCCGTTGCCAGTTGACGAACCACAAACTCATCGTAAGGCATATCTTCATTGAACGCCTTGACCACCCAGTCTCGATACCGATAAGCGTGCGGATACGGCCCGTTGTGCGGGCCCATATTCGTATTGTCTTCCGCGTACCGCGCGACATCCAGCCAGTGTCTTCCCCAGCGTTCGCCGTAATGCGGAGACTGCAGCAACTGATCGATCAGCCGTGCATAAGCATCCGGAGATTCATCTTTCAGAAAGGCATCAACTTCAGCAGGGGTAGGCGGCAGCCCGATCAAATCGAAATAGGCACGTCGAATCAATGTTTGCTTCGAAGCTCTCGGAGCAGGGGTGAAACCTTTGGCTTCCTGTGCCGCCAGAATAAAAGCATCAATCCTGTTTTGCGGCCAGGCTTTCTGTTTAACTTCAGGAGCCGGATAATGACGAGGAACCTGGAATGACCAGAATTCTCGCGCCTTGTCGAAATCGATCTCTGCCTTCGCTGTCTTTTTTGATGACTCTGTCCGCGGGTCCGCGGCCCCCATCTCGATCCATTTTTCGAAGTCAGCGATGATCTCATCAGACAGCTTGCCCTTGGGCGGCATCTGATAGCTGTCTTCACCGTACTTCATTGTTTCCAGCAGCAGACTCTCACCCGGTTTTCCCGGAACCAAAGCGGTCCCCGAATCGCCACCGTCCAGCAGTCCCTTTCGGGAATCAACCAGCAGACTCCCTTTCAGATTTTTCGAATCGGCGGAATGGCATTCGTAGCAATGCTGAATCAAAACTGGTCGGATCTTCTTCTCGAAGAAATCCAACTGCTGTTGAGTTGCTTTCGAATCGGCAGCGGAGAGAGACACAGCGGAGCAGAGGAACAGGCTCAAGCATACAATGACGGCTGTCACTTTTCGCAAAGTTTTCATAGTCATGTCTACGATGTTAGAGTCAGGTGGGAAAAAGCCGCGCAGGCTGGGGATGATTCAACTGTATCTCGTTAATTCACAATTAGATACATCAAATCAACTTTATATCCTATCGGGAGTTCCCCGAATTAACAATATAATATTTAAAAAAGGCTCTGTAATGTAGAAAGATTCAAAGGATTCCGTTGTTTCAAGACATTTACTCTGAGAACCAGTATTGAACCCTCTCCACCACCACGTTAGGCTTAAAAATACATGCTGATCAACAATACAACCAGCAGGACGGGCAATGTGATCCAGGTCGATCTACTCTGATTTCAAACACTTCTGTCGTAAGGACTTGCCATGATTCCTCAAGTGTCCCTCCCCACGAAACTGGCAATGTTTTACGCCCTGATCTGCAGTATTCAATCCCACGGCCTGAGCGCTGCTGATCCCCCCAAAGCAGCTCCCAAGGCCCCCGGATTCACCATCCCTTACATCGACCTCGATGCTCAGTCGCATCGCCAGACCGTCATCGATCGCGAAGAAGGTCAGTACCTCGGTCATCCCACCACCGTTTTACTCGAAGACAATAAAACCATCCTCTGTGTCTATCCTAAAGGTCACGGGAAGGGGGGCATCGTTTACAAACGCTCCACCGATGCCGGCAAGACCTGGAGCGACCGTCTGCCGACTCCCGCTTCCTGGGCGACCTCCCGTGAAGTCCCCACGCTGCATCGCGTCGTCGATGCCTCTGGTAAAAAACGAATTATCATGTTCTCCGGTCTGTATCCTGCTCGCATGGCAGTCTCTGAAGATGATGGCCAGACCTGGAGCGAACTCAAACCAATCGGCGACTGGGGCGGCATCGTCGTCATGGGCTGTGTCGAACCGCTCAAGACCGGCCTCGGTCATTATATGGCTCTGTTTCATGATGACGGTCGTTTCATCTCTAAAGATTCCAAACAGCAATCACCGGTCGTATTCACTCTATATAAAACTCTCTCCACAGATGGCGGCTTAACCTGGTCAAACCCGGAAGCCATTCACAAATCATCCGAATACCATATCTGCGAGCCCGGCATTATTCGTTCTCCCGATGGCAAACAACTGGCTGTCCTCCTCCGCGAAAACAGTCGTCGTCACAATTCACAAATCATCTTCTCCAACGATGAAGGCAAAACCTGGACCGAACCCCGTGATCTGCCCGGCTCTTTGAATGGTGACCGACATACCGGCAAATACGATCCCGTCAGCGGTCGTCTGCTCATCTCCTTTCGCAGCAATACACCCAAAGGTCACACTGCTCCCACCGAAGGAGACTGGGTCGCCTGGGTCGGAACCTACGATGATCTCGTCAACGGCAAAGAAGGGCAGTACCACGTGCGGCTCAAAGACAACACCAAAGGAGCCGACTGTGCCTATCCCGGCGTCGAAGTTCTCCCCGATGGCACATTCATCATTACCACCTACGGCCACTGGGAAAAAGACAAAGCCCCCTACATCCTCAGCATCCAGCTCAAACTCGCCGAACTGGATGAACT
>JAGQQP010000396.1 GCA_020426085.1 Planctomycetaceae bacterium
GGAAACTGTTTTCTGTTTTCCTATACGGAAAGTGAAGACGCTTTAAATCGACTGGCAGTGATGGAACAGACCACCGACGGTTTTGAAATTGCCGAAGCAGATTTTCAGGCGCGGGGGCCGGGAGATATTTTTGGAACCCGTCAACATGGTGAGTTGCCGCTGCGCGTCGCAGATCTGAAACGGGACGAGGCCATCTTACAGGAAACGCATGAGGTGGCATTACGTCTGGTCGAACGAGGCGAATTTGACCAGCCCCGTTTCGGTCCCTTAAAGAATCGTGTCCTGGATCGATTTGGACAACTGATGGATCTGGGACAGAGCGGTTAATCCCGTCCCGATTCCATCAGGTCTGAACCCGGTTCGTGAACCAGGCAGCGAGCGTTCCATTCGTAATGACGGGAAACCAGGCAGCCTGGTCGGGTGTGATCAGTTTTGTCGCCCCCATATAATGAAAGCACTGTGAAATTCCAAACAGCCCGCCCATCACACAGGCGCAGATTGCGATATTCAGAATCAGACTGCGACTTTCTTTGCGTAGAACAAACGGGATCGAAATCAGTACCGCTATCAGATTCATAATCGGACGGGTGAGTCGGGCATGCAGGTCCAGTTTCTGTTTTCGAATCGATAAATCGCTAAAGGAGGGATTATTGATACGGGCAATCAGATCCGCCGTCGAAATCAACGAACTGAAATTGCGATTACAGAGTTGATCACAGCCTACATCCGTCACGATAAAGACCTCATTCGGCTCAGAACCGGGCAGGATAATTTCCCTGGCAAATTCTGCTATCTCCAGTTCCTGATAGTTTGGAGAAGCCTGCTTTAGTAACCAGCCTCCCGGTCTCGTTTTAGTCTGATTCTGATAGATGGCGGTTTCGGATTTGACGGTGACGAAATCGTGAACCATCGGCTTGGAGAGCACGAACTCTGCGTTCTTCATTCTCTGTTCGGTCAGAAAGACTTCCTGTCCGTTGATCATGATCCGGGTACTGAAATCATAAACCGGCTCAACAAACTGAGCCGAGCTTCCCATGTCTCCGCGCTCCGCCTGAACCTTATCTGCAATCGCAGGGATAATCACTTCCTGGTTCAAACAGATCACACAGTTGACGATAATCGTTGCCAGAGCCAGCGGGATAGCCAGTCGGTATGTGGGTATGCCGGCTGAGAGGACGGGGTTCAGTTCTCCGTGACGCACCATCAGGGCAAAAACAACGACTCCGGCCAGTACGGTGAGAATCGGACTGACCATGTCGAAAAAGATGGAGGACTGGTAAAAGTAGTACTCGAGCATGATCCACAGCAGGCTGGTTGACGAACCCTCTTCAGTCCCTGACTGAAAGCCATCGATGTTTGTGAATCCATCAAAAACCACGTATAGACCATAGGTTGCGATGAACCCGATCACGAATACGTGGAAATATCGTTTGAGCAAATAACGGTCGAAGGTAGTAAACACGTTTCCCAATCATTGTCTGTAACTGATCTAAGAGACTGGTTTCAGGGGCGGGTATTACATCGCAATCGGGAAACGGGGTCAATATCAGGAAAGCCCCCTGAAAACGACATGTACATTCGCTATAATCGTCACAATTTGAACGTCCAGTTCGCGAAAAGAGCTTAATCTCAGGAAAATCGGAAAATTGTAAGAAAAGGCACCAGCTTAAGTTATTTGAAAATTTTGACTTATGTATTAATTTCTCATTTTGAAAGTTTCCAACTCTCGACATTTAATTCGCGTAGTGAATAATACTCGTGTGTAGCTTTGATGTAAAAACTGAAAATATCTGGTCATGTTTCCAATTTCTTTAGCCAAATTGAAAGCTATGTTTTGGGAGAATCGACTTAATAAAGTTGCTCACCGAATATGATCTTTATGAGGGGAAGAGAGAGTGGTACGAAAAGACGCAATAATCAGGTTGCACAAGCAACTGCTGAATAGACGTGATGAGCTGAAAAAGCTGGTGAGCGACAGTTCAGAAGGTTCGTCAGGCAGCCAGTCGTCCGTTGAGGACAGTGGTGATGCTGCGATCCGCGAACGCCGCCAGGATCTGGAATCTCATCTGGCCGAGATCGAATACAATGAGCTGATGCAAATCCGCCGCGCGATCTCACTGATTCAGGAAGGCCGTTACGGCCACTGTGAAAGCTGCAATAAGAATATACCGATTGCACGGCTTAAAGCGGTTCCGTATGCGATGTTTTGTGTCAGTTGTGCACAACAGCGCGAATCGATGGGTTTATCCACTAGTAGTGCTCATGGCGATTGGGAGAACGCATACGAATTCGAAGGACGGCTTAACGATCAGGAGGTCAGAATTCACGATTTGGATCTCGAAAAATAGCGTCCCCTTCCGATAATGAATGCCAGAGGGTTCCACCAGCCTGATTACTGTTTATTTCTCTCCTGAATTATACAGATCCCTCATTACTGACATTCATTGTGGAGAGATTCCTCATAATCAGTCTCGTGTTCCCCGGTATTACCAGTGTCGCTGCCAGTCAGCATGTCACTTGTAATCAAATCGGTCGGCAGTGGCGAAGGATTGCCTCATTTTGCCGTAGCTAGGAATAGCTAAATCGCAAAAAAGATCCTGGGTCACGCTGAGAGATTTGCATCATGAAGAATCGATACCCCCTGGTATTCATCGTTGGACTGATTGTTTCTGTTTCACTTTGGAATGCCTGCTTTGAATCCCCGCTGTCTTCTAAACAGCTGGAAGCCAAGGTTCCTTCACAGTCGAACCCCCGGCAAGATCATTCCGCCATGCTCCCTTCTTCTTCGTCCCCTTTGCATGAAGGCAGCAGGCATCTGGCTAAAATCGCCAAGCTGGCAACCCCGAGCGTCGTTCATATTCAATGCGAGCGTCAGACACCGCGCGGAGCTGTGGAAGAAACCGGTTCTGGTGTAATCGTCAGAGGTGACGGAACTTCCGGCCTGTATATCGTCACCAACCGGCATGTGGTACGTGACTCAGACGGGTCAGCCATTTCCATCTCACTGCACGATGGTCGTGTGATTCACCCCCAGCAGAAATGGGAAGACAAAGATACCGACCTGGCGATTCTGAAGATTTCAGTCTCTGATGTGACACCTGCGGAATGGGGCGACAGCGACAAGCTGGATATTGGACATATGGTACTGGCGATGGGAAGCCCTTTCGGTTTAAGTGAATCAGTCACCCTGGGAATCATCAGTGCCAAAGGACGACGGTCTCTGCAACTGGGTAGCGGATCGGAAGTTCTCAACCAGAACTTTCTGCAGACGGATGCCGCCATCAACCCTGGTAACAGTGGTGGACCGCTGATCGATCTCGAAGGAAAAATCATCGGCATCAATACCGCCATCGCTTCGAACAGTGGCGGTAACGACGGCATCGGCTTCAGTATCCCCAGTAAGCTGGTACGCCACGTATTCAATCAACTGGTAAAATATGGTCAGGTTTACCGGGCCTATCTGGGCGTGCAGCTTGATCCGGAATTCAGCATCGCGACCGCCGGTCGATTGCAAATGGACCGTGTACGGGGTGCCCGAGTCGTGAAAGTCATCTCGAATACCCCCGCATCGCGTGCTAACCTGAAATACGATGACATCATCCTCAGTTTCGGCGGCATTGATGTTCTCGACCAGAACCACCTGATCAATCTGGTCAGCCTGACTCCCATCGATAACAGAGTCAGTGTCGTCCTGTTACGCAACGGCCGGAAGGTCAATGTCATGGTGGAACTGGCAAATCGTCGTATTCTGGACGAACTGGAACGGAAGCAGAAAGAGACACAGCAGTCTCGGCGGCCGGGAACATCGGCTGCCCCCATGAGCTTTCAGAAAGTGAAACACACAACTGCGAACGATGTCTTGTCGGGACTGCAGGTGCATGCCATGAATGCTGATCTGGCAACCCAGCTGGGATTTGAAGCCACTCAAACCGGATTACTTGTAATGGACGTCGACCAGGAAAGTTCACTGTCTAACGTCGTCAAACTATATGATGTGATTGAGGAAGTCGCTGGGACCCCCGTTCATAACCTGAATGACTTTCGTCAGCTGCTCAAGCAGACCGAATCACTGGACAGCCTGGTCCTGAAAGTCTCGAACGGCAAACCGGGACAACCACATCATCAACTCGTCATCTGGAAGAGATAGATCTTTTCTCGAAAAAGCTGACAACTCAAGAGCCATCTTTGATGGAAGCGGTCTCTCTCAACCTGATTCGCTTCAATAAAAAAACCCGGTCAGCAGATCACTGACCGGGTTTTTATTTTCTTCAGCCTGAGGCTGTATCGTCTAGTCTTTGTAGAAGCGAGTCAGTTCTTCGAACAGCAGAGGATCGCGGATTGAATCGCTGGCGAGCCGTGCCCGGAACCGCTGATTTCCTTCCACTGTACCGCGTACGATGACCTGGTACTGTACCGAATCACCAGGTGCCAGGTCTCCCAGAGACTTGAAGACGACGACACCATTTTCAGCGATATGCTGAGTTGGTCCGGTGGCAGTAATCAGCTCTACACCTGGAGGCAGTTCGCAGGAGACAGAGACGTTCTGTGCTGACTTACTTCCATCATTCTTGACGAGCACTTTGTAACCGGTTTCTTTACCGATTTCGACAGGATCGTCCAGGTCAGCAATTTCCAGAACCAGTTGGGCAGTTCCTTCA
>JAGQQP010000397.1 GCA_020426085.1 Planctomycetaceae bacterium
TTCGGTGCAGAGTTCTCGAATCGTCTTACCTGACTTGAACGCTTCTTTCGCTAATGCGGATGCTTTTTCATAGCCGATGTGCGGGTTGAGGCTGGTTACCATGGAGAGACTGTTTTCGACGGCTGCGTTGCAGGCTTCTTCGTTGGCTTCCATGTTCTCCAGGCAGAGCTTCTCGAATTCGTTACAGGAATTCGCCAGCAGATGCACGCTTTCCAAAGCGGTGAAGCCCATCACGGGCATCATGATATTCAGCTGGAACTGACCACCGGCTGCTCCCGACATGGTAATGGTCTGGTCGTTACCGATGACGCGGGTGGTCGCCTGCATCATGCTTTCACACATGACCGGGTTTACCTTACCGGGCATAATGGAACTGCCGGGCTGCAGGTCGGGAATCTTGACTTCATAAAATCCACAACGGGGACCTGAACCGAGCCAGCGAATGTTGTTCGATACATTGAACAGCGTAGTGGCGATGGTTTTCAGGATGGCATGGCATTCCACCAGACCGTCGCGCTGGGCGTTGGCTTCAAAATGATCGGCGGCTTCGACGAATGAAATGCCGGTCAGCTTCGCGAGTTCAGCACTCACGCGACTACCGAACTCGGGATGGGTATTGATACCGGAACCGACGGCAGTACCTCCCACGGGGAGTTCGTAAACGGCAGCCGCTGCATGATGAGCGCGTTCTATACTGAGTTCAATCTGCCGGGCGAACCCGCCAAATTCCTGACCCAGTCGGAGAGGTGTGGCGTCGGCAAGGTGAGTGCGACCGATCTTGATGATCTGATCCCAGTCTTGGGATTTCTGTGCCAGGCTGGCAGCCAGTTTTTCCAGTCCTGGAATCAGATGATTGTGAATACTGGAGGCGACCGCGACATGAATGGCAGTAGGGAACGTGTCGTTGGTGCTCTGTCCCATATTCACATGATCGTTGGGATGGACCGACTTCTCAGGGGCAAAGCGGTCCTCTCCCAGAATTTCGATCGCACGATTGCTGATGACTTCATTCACGTTCATGTTACTCGAGGTTCCCGAGCCGGTCTGGTAGACATCAATCGGAAACTGATCATCAAATTTGCCGTCAGCGACTTCGGTGGCAGCGTCGATCAGTGCTTTGATTTGCTCATCATTCAGCGGATTTTTCCCCGTGCCGGAAAGCTTTCCGATGTCGCGGTTCGCATGGGCGGCGGCCAGCTTGACCTGCCCCATGGCATGAATCAGACTCGGGGGGAGGGTATTGCCGGAGATCTGAAAATTCTCAACGGCCCGCTGCGTCTGTGCACCGTAATATGCTTCTGCTGGAACCTGTACTTCACCCATCGAATCACGTTCGGTTCGAAACCCCGACATGGTTTGTTTCCTGTCTCGTTTAAAGTTATCAATTGTGTAGGTAAAAAGAGCCGGCTTTCAATCAGTGGGAAAGCCGGCTTCAATTCTAGCAAGTTGTCCTGTTTTCTCAATCGCCGCCCGGTTCGGACAGCAAATTGTTAAGGCAGAGGCTGGGAGCTGCGGAGATAGCTGAACAGGTCCCGGACTTCTTTTTCGGAAAGCCTGTCGAGCAGACCTTCGGGCATCAGCGATTTCTTCTGTGGCAGCATTTCATCAATATTTTCGCGTTCCACAGTGATGCTCTGACCGTCGGCGCTGCGGATGACGATCACATTATTGTCCTGGTCAGCGAGAAACCCGTTCACGGTGCGGCCATCTTCGGTGACAATCAAATATGTTTCAAAGCCTTCGCGGATTTCGTTGGAAGGATTGATGATATTCACCAGCATGCGACCGACGTCATCGCGTTTAAACGAAGTCAGGTCAGGCCCGATTTCTCCTCCCTCGCCAAACAGCTTGTGACATTTGCCACAGTTCTTCTGGAACAGTTTCTCGCCGGCATAGCGATCGGGTTCTTCCGTGGCTGCTGCGAGCATTTTCTGTTGCGCGGCGATCTGCTGCTGCATCTGTTCGGTTGTGGCACCGGCGATGGAACCGAAGTGCTTCGCGATGAGAGCCGTAATGCCTTCATCACCATAGACAGTCATTTTGCGGGCCGTTTCAACAGGCACCGTGGCTTTGTCGATTTTGCCGGAATCGATGGCACGAAGAAATTCATAGGCCCAGGGCTTGCGGATGGAAACCAGAGTCTGAGCGGCACTGCGGAGATCGTCAGACATATTCGGGTACTGCGCGGCGACCACTTTGCCGATCGATTCATCCGGGTATTGCTGCAGGGCGCTGATGGCGGCAATCTGCAGTTGCAGGTCACTGGAATTCTGAATGATCTTCAACAGCAGGGGGACCGACTGTGGAACTTTGACTTCACCGAGGATCTGAATCAGGTCGAGACGTTTCTGGTTGTCGGCTTTGGGATCGGCGACGATCTTCAATGCTTTCTCAACGGCTGCCTGATCGCCCTGGCGCAGACCCAGCGACAGAGACTGTCCGCCGTACTTGGACATGGCTGTAATCAGCTCTTTGGGGAAGCTGGTTTGTGAACGACCCTTCATCGCAGTTTCAAATCCCGACATCAGGATCTCTGCATGCGATTTGTCCGGGGCGAGTTCCAGCAGGCGGGCACAGACCAGCAGATCATTCCGCGAACCTGTTGAAGCAAACCGCCGCATCATCCGCTCGAGGATGTATTTCTCCACCAGCGGATACTGCCAGACTTCCGGCTTTTCGAAATACGCGAGCAGCTCATTCCGGTTCTCAGCGACCCGTTTTTCCAGCGACCACCAGAGGATCAAAGGTACGTGCACGTCATCCAGATCTTCGGAGTGACTTAGTAAATTAAAGGCGATCGGCAGACCCGGTTCAGCCGGCAGGCGTCTGGATGAACTGGCGAGCTGGCTGCGGACCTGCACTTGCGGTTCGGTTAATGCCAGCGCTATCAGCTGCTGACCGATTTCAGGGGAGACCTGATGGTCGTCACAGAGCAGCCGAATGGTCCAGGCTCTGACATAGGGGTCGGAATGCTGCAGCGATTTCTGTGCAACGCTTTCATCAAAGCCGCCACTCAGATTCAATGCCCAGAGTGCTTCCAATGCAGACTGGCCGTCTGAAGAGAACAGTTTTTGTTCGAGAGCCGGGATCACGCTGGCATCTTTCCGGTCTCCGAACAGGCGGAGTGCCTGCTGACGAAACCATTTGTTGGGGTGATCCAGTACGGCGATCAGTTCCTGGGAAGATTTCTTACCGAGATCGAAAGGAGCCAGCGGCTGGGCATCTTTGGCGGTGAGTCGATAGATGCGGCCATCGTCTTTTTCGACCTGGCCGGAATAATGCTGACCGTGGGCGATCTGATGTTCGTACATGTCGCAGAAATAAATCGCACCGTCGGGGCCGAGCTTAATATCGACGGGACGGAAGCGTTTGTCAGTGGTGGCGACGGGACGTTGCAGGTCTTCGGTCTGGTAGGACGATCCGTCGGCGGTGACTTTACTTTCGACGACGCGACCCTGCAGCGGTTCGATTCCAAACAAGTGTCCCCAGTATTTTTTCGGGAGTGTTTCGGCTTCGTAGATAATAAAGTTGTGAGTGAAACGCGGCACGTTGGCGTGTTTCATGGCCTGAAAGTAGCCGAAGGCGTATGGATTGGAGAGCGGGCCGTGTTTGCCGAAACCTTTCTGGTAGTAGCTGCCCTGGGTGTAGTGGAAGCCGCGCGTGTTTCCGCCGTTATGGCCGGAATAGAGTCGGCCTTTATCATCGAATTCGACGCCGAACGCGTTTCCGCCCCCCTCGGCAAAAATTTCGTAGATCTGTTTTTCGGGGTGATAACGCCAGATCAGCTGTCCGAGTGATTGCACGGCTTCGCTGTCTTTCTGACCGGGCTTTTTCACTTTTCCGGAAACGGTACTCCCCTGTGAAGAGTAGAGCCAGCCATCCGGTCCCCAGCGAAGGCTGTTGACCACCGAGTGTGTGTCTTCCAGTCCGAAGCCTTCAAGGTGCACCACAGGATCCCCGTCGGGAACATCGTCGTTATCTTTGTCGGGATAAAATAACAGATAGGGCGGATTCAATACCCAGACACCGCCACGCCCTTTGACAAACGAAGAAGCAATATTCAAACCGTCTACAAACGTTTTGTGTTTGTCGTATTTACCATCGCCGTTGGTATCTTCGTGGATGGTGATTTTATCGGCCCCCTTTTCATGGTGAGGCGGAGGCAGAGGGATTTTATCGTAGACGGCGCGATGGTGCTTGTCTTTGCTGAGGATTTTCAACCCTTCAGGGTAGGGATACTGCAGGTAATTGATGACCCACATGCGTCCGCGTTCATCGAAGTTCAGAAAGATGGGCTGCCTGACCTGAGGCTCGGCGAGCACCTGATCGATCCGGAGGTCATCGGGAACGGTGAACTGCTTGAGTGAATCCGCCGGGCTGAAGAATTCACCGCCGGTATTATTGGGTGGAGGAACGGGAGGGGCTGCTTTTACTGTCGAACTTTCAGAATACAGGGCAGAGATGACAGCCAGCAGAATGAACGTGCGATGGTTCATTATTCGGAATCCTTCTTTTGGATAAGACAGTCGGCCTAAATCAGGTCAGGGTGGGATGGACGTACGGTCCCGCAGGAATGCTCTCCCGGGGATTAATAAATATCATTCAGAATCTGTTATCCAGTCTGAGGGGACCGCATGCCAAAATCAAGTAACCAG
>JAGQQP010000398.1 GCA_020426085.1 Planctomycetaceae bacterium
GACTTTTCGGCAGGAGTTTCCGGGTTTACCGCGGCAGTACTGGAGTCTTTCTCGACAGTCGGTTCAGTTGCCTGCGATGCCTTTGGATTGGTATCTGAAGTTTTTGAATCTTCAGAAGCCGCGTTGGATTCTGGTGAGGAACTCGATTCACACGCTGTCTGCAGTGGGATCATCAGAGCTGCGAGAAGAAGCATCTGAGTTGAAATTCGGCTGTTTAACATTCAGTTTGACCTTCCGTGGATGTGATTGAGGAAAGTAAACAATGGGGGAGCTTCCTCATGGTTTATCTTAGCCCAAAACATGGTGTTGCGTCAAAGTGGATCTGACCCTGGCCCTGGAAAGGTCTTCAAGAATACTCTGGTTACTGGTGGTCTGAAATACAGGAATATCGCTCCCGGATTGGAAAATTACAGAGAGATAAACTGAATGCGCAGTTCGATCTCTTTTGCATCCGGATGATTCGTCTGCAGTTTGACTTTGGCGCGATTCGTTCTCCCGAAAGCAACTGGAGACATCTCGGCTGGAACGGCTAATTTCAATTCGTAACGCTGTTTGGTTTTCGACTCAAATTTGTCGTCTTTTTTCATTTCAAATTCCAGGAAATCAGGGGAAATTTCCTGGTCCACAATTTCCAGTGGTTGTTCTGTCCCTTCAACAAACATGGAGAGGATGACAGTCTTGCCTTCCTTCGCCGGGAATTCACCCAGGTTCAAAACCATGGATTGTGGATTCCATTGCACACCAAAGGTCGGAACAATGCGGATCGGCCCCGTGTGATTACCTGAAACCTGAATCACGAAAGTTCGTGGCCCACCTGGTTCGGCATGCTCATGATCGTGTTTGTGATCATGGCCTTCCGGGTGATCATGTTTCTCCTCGGTACCGGGCGGTGCTAAATCATGGGGAATGTCAGTTTTGACAGTGAGCCGTTCGGTGAAGCCTCCCAAGGAAAACTGCTTGGGGTCCGCAATGGCTTCAATGGAATAACCGCATTTTGCGTCTACTTCTTTCAATTCTTCTGCAGTGAGTGGCTTGAATTTTGATGTCAGTCCCTGCTTACTCGATTCAATTCCCAGAATCTTAAACTCGTCCAGATATTTAGTGTGAATTTTTCCTGTAAACGAGACCGGATCCGTTGTGGCCATCGTCGGCAGAGACCAGTGCGGGCTGCCTTCATAGTCTCCCGTAAAAGCGATCAAATTGTTCGCCATGCCCTCAATCTGCAGCTTGATTTCCTGATTTTCCGGGTCGTTGGTATGGATAGTGGCTGTCTGCCCAAAGTGTTCCTGAGGACTTTTGGGAGTCCAGGTCAATTCAATTTTGATTGATTCGCCCGGAGCAACCATATTTTCTTTCATTTCGCTGAGTGTGCATTTGCAGGTCGTCTCACCTTTCTGGACTTCCAGCGGTACTTCCCCTTCATTTTTCAGAATGAAATTATGAGACAGTGACTGTCCGACAGCCATACTGCCAAAGTTGTAAAGAGGCTTATCGACGACCGCTTTAGGATAAGGGCCGGTGGGGGAAATTTTCGGGCGACCCTTTGGTGTCTCTGCCTGTTTGGGAGCAGGAGCAGCGGGCTGGATATCTCCATTACCTCGACCCAGCCAGACAGTACCGGCAAGTGCTATAACAAGAGCAATGATCGCCGTAACGGCTCGTAAATTCATGATTTCACCAACAATGAATGAAGTTTGAATAAAATGGACCACAATAAAATTGATGTCGGAAAAATCAGATCGAACCGTATTCCGACAGAGAACACTCAGTTATTATGGGCCGAAGTGCGGCCGAGTTCAATTCTGATTCGATTGAGTTGCGTTAATTATTTCTTTCATTCGACTTACCGTTTCTTCATTTAAGTATTTGTCCACATGCTGACCACGTCGGTTGGCCTCATCCAGTTCAATCGCGCGTTGGGCCTGGTGCCGGCTTTCAGCAGTTTTCCCAGCCTCTGACAGAGCTGCTGCAAATTCAGCCCGATAGTGGGAATTATTGGGATATCCTGCCACCGCTCGCTGGAAGTTTTCGAGAGCAGCTGTCAGGTCATCCTGCTGGTGTGAGACTTCATACTGCTGTTTCAGCTGGCGGCCCAGATCGAAATATTGGCGCGGATTCAAAGGATCTCTTTGAATCGCTGCTTTTTTCAACTCGACACCCCGATCAAACGCACTGCGATTCTGTTCTCCTTCTCGAAATTCGATCTCAGCCAAAGCTTGCCAGGGGACTGGAGAGACTGGATCAACCTGACTGGCCTGATTGAAATAATTTTGCGCAATCCGAACCGTTGAGCCACGCATGAGTGACTGTTCTGCTTGTAATACGAGCGATTTTCGCTGGATCGTTGGCGCAAACGAAGACACGATAAAGAAAAACGCCAGGATCAGGCAGACAGTCAGAGAAAGTACTCTCAAATGTATACGTGCTTCTGTTGGTGTGGGGTTTCGCTTTGTTTGACCTACTGAACTGACGTCTGGACTCGCTTGCTTTTCAGAGACCGGAAAAGCAAGTGCCAGCAGCAGCAGCCAGGTCTGGGTGATGGCGGGCATGGCGATTCCCCCTGCACCTGACAGATGGATGCAGAGAGCAATAAAAGCGGCTCCCAGGGCAGGCGGTAGCAGTGAAGCGGTAGCATCCTCTCCCGTCACGCTCAGGTTGGCGCTGGCATTCAAAATGAAAAAGAGTGCCAGCCAGCCCATACAAAACGACCAGAGAATCGATTCATCAATCGAGAAGACAAACAGTTGAATCCCCCAGAGCAGTGCAAATGAGAGCCCGAAACCCGACAGCAGCGCCAGTTGTGAAGGAGAAAAGTTGCCTGCGCTTAACGGGAGCTGCTGTTCTGAACTTTCTGCTGCTGAAGGCAGATTCATTAACCAGCGGTAGCAGGCCAGGCTGAGGATCAACAGTAATCCTGCGAAGGCAATCAGACCTGCGTTGGCCCAGACATCGAGGATGAAGTTATGGGGGTCTGCGATTTCTTCACTGGAACCCGGCAGTTTGAATTTCAGGTAATGCGAGCGGAAGTTTCCGGGACCTGTTCCCCAGATAGGATTTTCTTTGATGACATCCCAGGTCGCCGTCCAGTATTCGAGCCGGTACTGCAGGGATTTGGGGGCTTCGGTCAACACTGCCCGGTCAAAACCTCCACTGAGAGTCGCCAGCAGTATAAATCCACAACAGAGAATCACGGCAAGTCCTCCCCATTTGAGAACCCGCTTTTTCCAGAGCAGAGGATCGGCTGTTGTGCTCCGTCGTGACTGAAGCAGTTTGAGTAATCCCAGAGTGACAAGTCCGCCGATGAGACCGACCCAGGAGGTGCGGCTCTTGGTCAGAATCAGGCAGTAACCGATCAGCATGGTTGCAAGCAGATAGATTGCAGGTTTCAACCAATTCCAGGAGGAACTGGAAGAGGCAGCCTTCCCGAAAAAGCAGTCCACGGTCACGGCAAATGAAAGTAGAAAACCGACGACTAACAGGCCGGCAAATGTATTTGCGAGTGCAAACATGCCCAGTGGTTCGGAGCTGTCCAGCAGACGCATTTCAAACTGCTGGCGGGTGCTTCCCTGGAGCGCATCGGAGGGAACTCCCATGGAAAGCAGTTTTTGTCGCGCTTCGGGAGAGTGTGTCGCATCGTACTCCTGCCGGGCCTCCTGGTATTCCTGGGAGAGCCGGTCGTACATCCAATGGTGCTGCCAGATACCATAGACTGACAGAACGACAACCGTCGTAATGAATCCCACGATCAATGTGCCGCGGAGGGCAGAGGTGGCAAACAGACGCCGCATCAGCGAGAAACTGCAACCCAGGCCAATCCATTCCCACATCATATTCAGCGCATCGCGCTGCTGACCTTCTCCAAACCAGATCATCACCAGGGTAGAGAGAACCTGACCTGCTACCAGCAGCCAGACGGCACAGTCAAACAGATCCAGTCGAAAAGACCGGGTACGATCAGTGAGAAAGCTGGAGGCGTACAGAATGGTCACCAGGAACCAGCCGAACGCGAGTGTGAGCGTGTCTCCTTCCGGGGCAGATTCCGCAGGCAGGAAGTAACGAGACAGGATCAGGAAACCTGCCAGGAACAGCTGCGTTCCCTGCAGCAGACCGGTCAACCAGTGTAAGGAGGGGGCAACTGAGTGCGTCTCTACCTGAATCGGCTGTCGCGATTTGTTTTTGCGCTGTTTACTCATTCTCGATTTTTCCGACCTGCATTCTCCAGGATTGTCACGATCGAAAGGACACAGAAAATCATGAGCATGACCAGCAGGGCAGCACTCCAGGACGAGACTTCATACAAAATCAAACCTCCAATTCCCGTGGTCAATGTCGCCAGGTGGATTGTGAGGACGGTATTCCGTTTACTTAAACCGAGCTCGACCAGGCGGTGTGAGAAATGGCTTTTATCCGCATGAAACGGGCTGCGACCTTCTTTCAATCGAATGATCATCACCGTACAGAAATCATACAGGGGAATCGCCAGAATGCAAAGCGGGGCCAGAATGACATGACGATTCACAATATTCTCACCGGCTGAAGTTTCACCGGGATAAAAGGTTCCCAGAATGGTCATTGTCGACAGGATCAGCCCGATGAAATAACTGCCTGAGTCTCCCATAAAGATTTTCGCAGGAGGCCAGTTATGGCACA
>JAGQQP010000399.1 GCA_020426085.1 Planctomycetaceae bacterium
AAAAACTCAAAGGAGCATCTTAAACGTGCGATTTTTAAAATGGCTGAATCGATGCCTGGGCAAATCTCACCCTACTCCCAACCTTGAGTTTAACAGTCTAAGGCAGGACCGTAATGCGGATCTCGAACTGGTCCGGCTTGAAGATCGAATTGTGCTCAATGTCACTGCTGCTGTTGGCGGTGTGTCCAACGATGTTCTTGAATTGAATCTGTCACAGGCCAACGACGAAGCCACCGTCTCTGTGGTCGATGGTGGCGATACACTTCAGGTCGACGATGGCCAGGGAATGCCGGACAGTATTCTCCAGTTTGATCTGACACAAATCTCATCCATCCTCGTAACAGGTACAGATCCTTCTCAGACCGTACAGTTTCTGGGGCAGGAGCCACTCGTCTTATCGGGCTCTGTTGACCTCACGGGATTCACCGGTGATGTCAATATTGGGATCCAACTGCAGGTCGATCCCGGTACGCCCCCCCAGTTCAGCACCGAATCAACGGTAACATACCTGGGGCAATTTGAACTGATGGGAGATCAGTTAAATGTGATTCTGCCGAACCAGTTGAATGCCGTCGATGCTTTCGTGGTTCAGATTAATGGCTCGAACCTGGAAATCCTCGATCCTGACCAGACAACTCCCCTGCTCTTCTCGACTTCAGCAGCAGGAGTAACTTCAATCCATTTCTTCGGCGCTGATGGTGAAACGGATCTGCTGACACTGGACTACAGCAACCAGGAACTGACCGATATCGCCATCATGTTCGAGGGGGGATCAGGCGGGAATGACGCCCTGGAATTCATTGGTGGAACGTTTGAAACAGTAACCCACAATCTGACCGGCGTTGGTTCCGGCAGTATTGATATCAGCGGAAACGGGATTACCGAGATCACTTACTCCGGACTGGAACCCGTTTTTGGCGGAGACAGTACCGCCGACAACATTGTCATCAATCTGCCAGCCGGTACGTTAGATGCAGTTCTGGAAAACTCGGCGATTCCGGGTCATATGCAGATCCGCAGTTTATCGTCTGCATTTGAACTGACTACGTTTGCGGTCCCTTCCGGTTCACTGACAATCAATACATCCGGTGGCAATTCAATCGTCACCCTGGATTCCTTTGACACAAATTTTGCCCCTGCCAATCTGATTCTCTCCGGCAACACTGGCGATACGTTCCAGCTGACTGCCAGTGACCTGCTGGCCGATACCGTTTCCCTGACACTCGCTGGTGGAGCGACACTGGATCTGGGCAGTTTTGACGAAACCGTCAACAACTTTATTCTGGAAGAAGGAACAGTCATTGCGACGAGTGGCGTACTGACGGCTCAGTCGAACCTGGATCTCCGCTCAGGAACAGTCAGCGCACAATTAAATGGAACAGACCTGATCAAGAACGGCGCTGGAACTGTGGTTCTGGAAGCCTTAAATACTTACACAGGTCAAACTATTATCAATGATGGAACTCTGCAACTGGCACAGTCGTATGCCATTCCGAATACATCGAGTGTCAATCTTACTTCGATTACCAGTGTGCTTGATCTCGACGGATTCGAACTTTCAATCACTTCGTTGACAGGTGTGGGCAGCGTTCTGCTGGGAGATGCGACGGGAACACTCACCGTTAATACTCCCATGGTCACTTCTCCAACCTTTGCTGGCGAAATCTCAGGTGATGGAAGTCTGATCAAAACAGGTGATGGTGAATTCATTCTTTCTGGAACGAATTCGTACACGGGTTCCACAAGCGTACAAAATGGAACATTAAAAATCGAAGGCTCACTGACCACTTCGGAAGTGACTGTCGCAGCCAATGCAGTCCTCGGCGGTTCTGGAACCATCAATGCCGATGTAACCGTTCAGAGTGACGGCAGTTTTACCCCGGGATCGAGCCCTGGTGTCATCAGCACCAATTACCTGACACTGGAACCAGGAGCTTCACTCGATGTAGAAATCAACGGAGACACCGCAGGTTCAGAATATGATCAGGTACAGGTTGCCGGCGAAGTCAATCTCACCGGCGCGAAGCTCAATATTTCCAGTACTTTCACTGCTGCAGCCGGGACTGAATTTCTGCTGATTGATAACGATGACGTAGATCCGGTTATCGGTGAATTTTTTGAACGTGCTGAAGGAACCCTGTTTACATTCAACGGCAATCAGGTCTATATCACCTACCAGGGTGGTGATGGAAACGATGTGGTTCTGGTTGTGAACAGCCCACCTGTTGCCGACGATCAGGCATTCTCTGTTGATGAAAACACCAGTAATTCGACATCAGTCGGGACGATTGTCGCTTCGGATGTGAATCTGCCACCAGACAGTCTAACTTTCACTCTCACGGGGGGAAGCGGCCAGACGGCTTTTGACGTCAGTTCTTCTGGTGAGATCACAGTCCTGGATCAAACGCAGCTTGACTACGAATCTGCGACTTCATATGACCTCGAAATCCTGGTCACCGACAGTGCGGGTGCCACTGATACAGCAACCATCACCATCAATCTGAATTCGCTGAATGACAATGCGCCGGTCATTGCCAACCAGACTCGCAGCATTGATGAAAATTCTACTAACGGCACCAGTGTCGGAGCTGTGATCGTAGCCACAGACGATGATCTACCCGGCGACACACTCACATTTACGGAATCCGGAGGCACGGGATCTGCTGCTTTTGACATTACTTCCAGCGGCCAGATAATCGTCGCCGACCAGAGCCTGTTGAATTTCGAAACCAATCCCACCTACACACTGGATGTCATTGTTGACGATAATGCCGGTTCAACGTCAACCGCCACAATTACGATCAACCTGAACGATCTGGCAGAAACGCTGGTTGTCAATCCGGGCGACTGGGCTGTCGATGATATCACAATCGTCAGAGACGGTGACCAGATCCGCATTCTGGAAACCGGTACCTCGAACGAAATCGTACCCTCTCATGCTTTCGATAAAATCACCGACATACAGATTATCGGAAACGGAAATGACAACATACTACGTATCGAATTAAGTTCTGCCGATATTGCCTCTATTGGTGGCATCAACTTTAATGGCGGTGCTGGCACGAATACCATTGTGGCCCCCAATCAGGATAACGACTGGGTCATTGACGGCACAAATTCCGGCAGTCTGCTTTCCGGATCCGTTGTCTTCTCCAATGTGGAAAACCTGACTGGAAATGACGCCGCGGATACGTTCGTCATGCTTGATGGCGGGCAGATCGACGGAACCATTGCTGGTGGCATCGGTTTTGACACCATCGATTTTTCAGCGGTGACAGCAGCGGTGACGGTCAACCTCACTGATGGCAGCACCACCGGAATTAATCATGCGGCCGGAATCGAAAAAGGCATCGGCGATGGTTCACTCGACAAAATTATCGGCTATAGCGCCGGAACGACCTTCCTGATTGATGGCGTCAACCAGGGGAGCGTTGGGGGCATCGCGTTCGAAGCGTTCAATCAACTGGTGGGATCTGCCGAAATAGATACGTTCCAGTTCATTGGAACGGGACAGATTACCGGCAGTATCGATGGTCTGGCAGGAAATGACATCCTCGACTATTCGGGTTCCTCGTTCTCATTAAATCTGGTTCTGTCTGCATTGGGTTCTACTGACGGGTTCTCCGGTTCAGAATCATCCTCATTAACTTCATTCGATAACATCAATTCGATTACCGGCAGTGCGAATACGGATACGCTGACAGGCATCAACGCGGCTGCTGACTGGTCAATCGATGGAACCAACGAATACACGTCGACGAATACCCTGAGCTTCGCAGGCTTCGAGAATCTCACCGGCGGCACCCAGGTCGATACTTTTACGATCACGGGCAGTCAGACTCATAATCTGGCCGGTAATTCCGGGAATGATGTCTTCGCCTTTGCCGACGGAGCCGTACTGACAGGAACCATCGATGGTCAGGCCGGTTCAGACCAGTTGGACTTCTCACTCTATACTTCGTCCATCGATATTGCGTTGTCCATCCTGGGATCGTTTGACGGTCATCAGGGATCGGTGGCTTCCATCACAGGTGGATTTGATAACATCAATCAAGCCATCGCTGGATCAGGAGCGGCAGACCAGTTAACCGGTCGTGATGCAGCCGCAACCTGGTCAATCGGCGTCAACAAGAATTATGGCAGTACGAATTCTTTTGGCTTCTCCAATTTTGAGCAACTGCAGGGAGGCAGTGAAGCAGACCTCTTTGTCATCTCAGGCAATCAGACTGTTGATATTAAAGCCGGCGCAGGGAACGACACATTGCAGTTCAGCAATAATAGTTCAAGTCTGACTGGAACATTCAATGGAGAGGACGGGACCGACCATCTGAACCTCGCCAGCTACTCCGCTGATCTGGACGTTACTTTATCTGCTCTCGGCAGTACCGACGGTTTAGACGGGACAGAACTGAATCAATCTGTCTCGTTTGCAAACATTGATCAAATCACTGGTGGATCGGGAACGAACTCCCTGACTGGTATCGACGGCAATGCAACCTGGACCCTGACGGGAACCAATTCTTATCAAAGTACGAATACACTGGATTTCAGCAACTTTACGAATCTGACCGGCGGAAGTCTGACCGATATCTTTAATGTCACTCCCGATGCGGAAGCCTACACAATTGCAGGCGGTGATCCCACCAGC
>JAGQQP010000039.1 GCA_020426085.1 Planctomycetaceae bacterium
GATCATCGAGCGGATATCTATAGTCTGGGATGTACGTTTTATAAACTGTTGACCGGACAGGCACCTTTCAAACAGCAATCCCAGATCGCTACAATTCTTGCCCATCGTGAAGAGACGCCCCCCCGACTGTCCGACCTGATCCCAGAGATTCCAGATACTCTGGAGGAACTGTTTCAGTCGATGATGAAAAAAGACCCTGTCGACAGAATCCAAACCATGGCAGAAATTGTGGAAATACTCGACCGGTTTTTAGGCCAGCAAAACGTAACTTCTCTCAATGAATCGGCGGAAACCCATCTGAGTGAAAGTCAGGAATTAATGATACTGTGTCGCAACACAATTCTGACACCGCCAATCGAAGTCATGTCCACAGATGCCAGTACGCAAGTTCAAATGCCTCAGCAGATTGTAACCCCTAAACGAGGTCTTCTGTTATTAACTCTGGCTCTCCTGTTTAGCCTGGGAACGTGGGGCGTCTGGATGTATCTGCCCCACACATCGGAGACAGTGGCTCTTTCTGAGGACCTTCCTGGTGTAATTCCTGTGACCGACCCCTCCCCCGAACAGGCCAAAACCGAACGAGAGGCAGCAGTCTGGCTTCTGAATCACGAATGTGAAATTGTAATAGACGGACGTTATGAGCCGGTAACCCAGGTCCAGGAATTGCCGGAAGGTGACTTTTTTATCAGGGAAATTAAGTTTTATCCCCAGACGGTCACACGTGAAGTCATGGCTCCCCTGCAAGGATTAGCGAAACTGGAGATTCTGCATCTGGAAGACTCCCATGTTATGGATGATGCACTGGAACCCCTCAAAGGAAAACTTTCATTGAAAACGCTGGATCTACATGAAACGGGTTTGACCAATGCAGGCCTTTCACACATCAGCAGCCTGGTGAACCTGACCCACCTTTCTCTTCAAAAAAATCGAGAGATTACTGACGAAGGTCTGAAGGCCCTGGCAAACCTGAAAAAGTTGAGTTCGATCAATCTCGATCGACTTAACATCACGGATGAAGGCATCACCTTTATCAAACACAATCCACGTCTCGACTGGTTGAATATTAAAGACACACAGATCACTGATAAATCTATTCCACTTCTGATCAAGCTGAACCGAATGAAGAATCTGTATCTGGAAGGATCTAAAATCACAGATCAGGGGATTCAGGAAATCAGAAAGGCTTATACAGGTAGAGATCCCATCAAATACTAGAACGCATTACATTCAGCGTCGCACTTCTTGTACAGGATCTATCCAGTCCCAATTGCCCCGGGCATCACAACAGAATTAGATGGGCCAAAGCCCAATCACTCACAACACATCCTCCAGTTCAACACAATTTGCTGCATAAACTCTCCTGACCCCTACTGTCAGATTTGTTTCGTAGTCTGAATTAGACGAAATCTGATTTCTCATCTTGACCCGTCTGTGCCCTTCTGAATACTACAATAAAACTAATTAATTCTACACATTTTCCATGAACGAAGGGCTACACTCATGGTTGGAAACGCGATTTGGCCGTATGACCCGCAGTCCGATGTACAACAAAAACCTTACACTGAATCCCCACCAGCACAATCACAACAGATCAGCATCATCATTGCAGCGCGTAATAACTCTGCCTATCTTGCAGAGACGATTGAATCAGCCTTCAATCAGAGCATTCCCTGCCAGGTGATTTATGCTGATGACTGCAGTTTTGATGATTCCATCAGTATCGCCCGGCAATACCAGAAACAGGGGCTGATCATCATCGAATCCCCTTTTCATTCGGGTGTCTGCGAAACACGTAACCGGGGTGCCGACAAAGCTACAGGTGATTACCTCCTTTTTCTCGATGGTGATGATATCTTGCCACCCAATTATATACAGCAACACCTTGAGAAAATGTCCCCCAACACACCATTCGTGTATGGAGGTGCCGAAGCGTTTGGCGAATATTCTACGCTCTGGAATGCTCCTGAATGGTCTGATGGACGACTCTGGTTGAGAAATTTTGTGAATACATCCGCGCTCTGGAATCGTCGGGCATTCGAAACTGCAGGACGCTGGCGCAATAAAATCAATACGATGTGGGACTGGGATCTGGCTTTACGCGGATCCCGTCTGGGCACACCTGCCCGGAGTACTGCCGTTTTACGATACCGTCAACACTCCAGTTCCTGGTCAGCAAATATCCAGACGAAGTACCAGAAGCGCCAGGAAGTGCTTTTACCACAGATGCGACAGATCTGCTCACGTCTCAGTGTCGGATCGATCATCAGTGGCAGACTTCATGATTTTTTTCCTCAATGGCTTTCCGCTGTCTCACAGGCAGTAAAGCTCATCAGTAGCGAGGAACCGGTGGAACTTGTCCTCCTGGATAACTCAAATAATGTGGATACACTCAATAAAATGAGGGCTGAAACCAGCCGCTATATCAATACATTTGAAACGATTCGAATTATTTCATACCCAAATTCCTTTACATTCAAAAGTGAAAAGGAACGCCGAGACAAAACGGCTCGTTTTATGGCCCAGGCCTGTAATCGCTTAAGAGTCGAAATGCGCGGCGATATACACTGGTTGATAGAGGATGACATTCTGGTCCCACTGGAATCAGGGGTCAATTTATTTACCGAACTTACCGCCCAAAGAATCCCTCCCAATGCTGTTTCCGGATGCTATCGCAATCGTCATACTGAAACACAGTTTGTAGGCGGTCAGTTCGATGACCATCACATCGTGAAAGCATTTTCTGAAATCGGAAGCGAAACCCGCGCGGTCGATTATTGCGGCACGGGCTGCCTGATGTTCTGGAAAGATAGAACTCCACGTTACTGGAACAGCCATTACAGAAATATTCCTGCACACGACTGGGAATGGTGCTCCCGACTGAAGTCCTCGGACGGCACGCTTCTAATGCTACCAAGCGTGCATTGCGGGCATGTAAAATCTGCCACTGAGATACTGTATTGAAGCCTGCCATTCACAGGGAGAGAAAAAGAAAGCACGAGCTCACGTACACAAAGATAGGAAGCAGGCACTAGTCCCCTAACGTTGTGTGCTCATGTAAGCAAGTGAGCTCGCGCATTTCCATGATGAGTTCATTGATGTTTATCACAAAAATGAATTACACCCTCTATATGCATATAGTGACTTAGAGACCATTTCTTCCCAAAATAATTCAGTATTTTGATATCTTTTTGAAAGAAAACCAGAATCAACACAACACTCGTTTAGATATATATATTCTTACAGAAATGTATTCTAGTCAGTTGTCACCAGAACATCAACCCTCAACATCCACAACAACTATAGACACAATCCTTTTCATATTAAACACTTATGAACCCACATCAATAAGCAGATTCACAGAAGACAATCAATCCTGTTAACGAATTTAATAATTCGATCACTACTCAGCTAAAATAATTTTCTGACAGACGAACAAGTAACCACTAGTACATGTATTTATGGGAAAACATAAATTTACTGCAATCTATCTACCTCGTTCCATTTTATTTTTGACCACAGATTGTTAACAATTAACATTAAACTATCAATTCCACTGCAATGAAGACTCCTCTTCAAGGAAAAGTAATGAATGAACCTCAACTGGTCCGTGGACTGGGCGAACAAATCGTAGAGCGTCTTCGTGAGGATATCCTCTCCGGCAGGATTGCTGAGGGAGAACGACTGCGTGAAGTCGATCTGGCAAAACGATTCTCTGTCAGTCGGGGACCGATTCGGGAAGCCATCCAGCAGCTTGCCTGGGAAGGTGTCGTCGAAACGGATCGCAATAAAGGAGCACTGGTCTCTACTTCAGCGCCGAATGAAATTACGGAATTAATCATCCCGCTCCGCTGCACAATCGAAAAATATGCCATTCGCCTGTATTTTGACCAGCTGACTGAAGACGACTTTCTTGTCTGGGAGACGATTCTGCAGAAGATGAAACAGGCATGTGAGACAAATGACTTTGCTCTCATTTCAGAACATGATATTGCCTTTCATCGCTCCCTGGTCACACGCGCTCATTCTCCCGATCTACTGGCGATCTGGTCTGCGATGGTGTCGCGCATCCGCAGACACTTCCGAGAGTCGCATCTGAAATACAAAAACCCGATCCAGATCTACGAGGAACATCTTCCCATCATCGAAGCGCTTCGTGATGGCAGCCTGACAGAGACATTACAAACCATTGAAGATCATATCGAATAATTCAGTTGGAAGACCGATTTGAACTATCTGGACAATCATGCGATGAAATTTTTACTGCACAGCCTGATCTGGTTCTCGACGCTGATCTGGATCGTCCCCGCCCAACACGCTTCATCTGCCCCCCCGCAGCAGATGCAAAACGAAAAAGTACTGTTTTTTGAACAACATGTGCGTCCCTTATTCGTCAAGAACTGTCAGGAATGTCATGGCGCGAAAAAACAGTTTGCTGAACTGAGACTTGATTCCCGTGCAGCGCTGTTAAAAGGAGGAGAAAGTGGCCCTGCACTAAAACTGAATCATCCAGAGCAAAGTCTGCTGATGAGCGCAGTCCGTCGCGAATCGCTGGAAATGCCCCCCGACAATGCTCTGACACCCGATGAAATAAATATTCTGTCAACCTGGATCAGTCAGGGAGCCGTCTGGCCGCAAACTGCAGAATCAAAAACCTCAAACTCCGTTGACTACACCAAACACTGGTCATTTCAACCGATTCAAGACCCCGCCGTTCCCCCGGTCAAAAACAGCGACTGGCCTCAAAACAACATCGACTTCTTTATCCTTGCCCGACTCGAACAGGCAGGGTTGCAACCAGCGACGACTGCAAATTCTGCCATACTCCTGAAGCGCATTTTCTGGGATCTGACAGGCTTGCTTCCCACACAGGAACAGGTTCAGAGCTTCACAAGTAGCGATCAAAAAACCATGATAGAGGCTGCACTCACAGCGCAACTGGTTTCCCCGCATTATGGTGAGCGCTGGGGCAGACACTGGCTTGATCTGGCGCGGTATGCAGATACCAAAGGATATGTCTTTTTCGAGAAACCTGTCTTCCACTTTGCTTACACATACCGTGACTATGTCATCGACAGCTTCAATCAGGACAAACCCTTCGATCAGTTTATCCGGGAGCAACTCGCCGCCGATTATCTGAAAGCAGACCTGCCTCATGAATCACTGGCAGCCCTTGGATTCATCACGCTTGGCCCCCGTTTCAAAAATGATATTCATGACATCATTTCTGACCGCATCGATGTGGTCACACGTGGATTTCTGGGACTCACCGTTGGCTGTGCCCGTTGTCACGATCATAAGTATGATCCCGTTTCCATCGAAGATTATTACTCGTTGTATGGTGTCTTTCGAAATTCACTTGAGCCACTTGATCTACCGTTTCGCAGACAGAATAAACGCTCACCTGAACTTCAGAAAAAAGCAGCTCAAATAAAACAGGCAGCCAGCGCGTTGAAAAACCTGTATCAGGGCCAGCACAAAAAAGTAATGCAGGACACTTCGGAACGTCTGGCAGAATACCTGATCGTCGCACAGTCTCGCAGACAGGGTCCCGATACGGTGAAATTCGACGTCATTGTGGATGGCAATGACCTCAACCCCGAGGTATTGCTGCTCTGGCAGGAATTTCTCGATATTGCTGAGAAATCAGCGGATCCGGCATTTTCGATCTGGCAGAAACTGGAGTCGATACCTGAAGAATCCTTTGCCCTCCAGATTACTGATAAACTCAACCAGACAATATCCAATTCGCATCCTGATTCAGTGGAACATCTGATCGCTTCTTATTTTCTGAAAAATAAACCAGAGAAATTCGATGACATCATCCAAGGTTACGCTGCTCTGTTTCATGAAATCGATAACGAATGGACCAATCGAATAGTTGCGGCCAGAAAACCGGAACAGCAGCAAAAACAGAAACCGTTTCCAATAGCCAGACATCAATATCTGAATTCATTTTACAGCCCACATTCACCTCTGGTCATTCCTTTGCATGGATATACGGTTTTAAAACTTTTTCCCGACAGAAAGCTTCAGGAAACAGTAAAAAAACTGAATGCCGCACTCGACCAGGCACGCGCACAGGCGCCAGTTGAACTCGCACAAATGATGACACTGCGAGATGCAGATCAGATCATCGAACCGCGCGTCTTCAAACGGGGGAATCCCGGTTCCCCCGGTCAACCGGTCACGAGAAAGTTCCTCAATTATTTCGATCAGATATCAGACGAGCCTTTTCAACAGGGAAGCGGGAGACTGGAACTGGCCAACGCAATCATCTCTCCGCGTAATCCGCTCACCGCTAGAGTCATTGTGAACCGTGTCTGGCAGCACCATTTTGGTCAGGGAATTGTCTCTACTCCCAGTGACTTTGGAATTCAGGGGGCACGACCTTCCCATCCACAGTTACTGGACCATCTGGCCAGCTGGTTCATGAAAAATGGCTGGTCCATCAAAAAACTCCATCGCTATATCATGGAGTCTGCAACTTACCAGCAATCAAGTGTTTCAAATGAGGCTGGGGAGAAAATCGATCCCGCCAACAAACTGTTGTGGAGAATGAATCGCCGTCGACAGGAATTCGAATCGATGCGTGATTCCCTGCTCCAGGTAAGTCATCAACTCGATACAACCGTGGGCGGTAAATCGATCTCGGGAATCACTTCTGAATCCAATCGACGCCGTACCCTCTATACGTTCATTGATCGTCAACAGGTTCCCGGTCTACTGCGAACATTCGATTTTCCCTCTCCCGATGTCAGTACTGGCGTCCGAAATTCTACATCAGTTCCCGGCCAGTCTCTATTTCTGATGAATCACCCTCTTGTCCTGAAAGCGGCGCTCATTCTGGGAAATGAATCCGAACATGCTGCAAATCCCACAGCGGGAATTCAACAGCTCTATCAAAAGATTCTACAGCGTGATCCGACACAAACAGAGCTCAGAGAGATGCTGGAATTTTTGAATACTGATCAAATTCAGATCAAACCTGAAACAATTCGTTCCGAATGGGAATACGGCTACGCTGCTTATGACCTGAAAACAAAAAAACTAAGTGGCTTTCAGTCACTGCCGTACTGGAACGGTAAACAGTACCAGGGGGGAGAAAAGTTACCCGATCCTAAAATCGGCTGGGTCTTTTTAGATCAGTCAGGCGGACATCCCGGTAATGACCTGGAACATGTCGCCGTAATCCGCTGGCGTGCGCCAGACGCCATGACGGTATCCCTGACAGGTACTCTCAAACACGAACTGCCACAGGGAAATGGTATTCGCGGTCGCGTTCTGATCAATAACCAGCTGGCACTCGGCCCCTGGACGTTGCATCAAAGTACCGCCAAAACCGACATTGAAACAATCAAGCTGGAGAAAGATCAGACCATCGATTTCGTCGTCGATATTGCTGGTCATCTCGGCTACGATTCTTTCGTCTGGTCTCCGGAAATTACAATACAGGAACCAGAATTGACTGCAGTCTCCAAAACCGAACCCCAACAACCACAGCCTCATCAATGGAACTATTCCAAAGATTTTCGCAAACCTGAACAACCGCCTGTGACTCCCTGGCAGAGTCTCGCGCAGATTTTGTTGCTATCGAACGAATTCCAGTTTATTGATTAAACAGGCAGGAACTGATTATGTCCCTCACCCCATCATTACCACACGTACCACAAATGTCCCGGCGAGAAATGCTCTCTCGTTCCGGTATGGGAATGGGGATGCTGGCACTCGCGGAACTCACTGCACGGGAAAATGCTCAGGCTGCCGATAATGAAATCCCGGTCACACGACATCATCCTGCCCGCGCGAAACAGGTCGTGCATCTTTTCATGAATGGTGGCCCTTCACACGTTGACACATTTGACCCCAAGCCACTACTCACAAAATATCACGGCAAGCCTCTCCCCAATCCGAACCTGCCTACAGAACGAAAAACAGCCGGGGCACTGGGTTCCCCCTTCCAGTTCAAAAAGTATGGTGAGTCCGGCATCGAAGTCAGTGAGCTGTTTGAAAAAACAGCAGCCCACGTTGATGACATGTGCATCATTCGTTCCATGCATTCTGACATTCCCAACCATGAACCTTCACTGCTGCTGATGAACTGTGGAGACAATGCTCTGCCCCGCCCCAGTTTTGGTTCCTGGGTGAATTACGGACTTGGTTCACTCAATGAGAATCTGCCCGGCTTTGTTGTTCTCTGCCCGAACGGCTTTCCCGTCGTCGGCCCAAAAAACTGGCGTTCCGCGTTTCTACCCGGCGCGTTCCAGGGAACACATCTCGACACCAAAGAAACGTCTGTTACCCGGCTGATTGAAAATATCAATAATCCCCAGACACCCAAACGACAACGCCACCAGTTAGATCTGCTGCAGAAAATCAATCATCGCCACCTGGAACAGCGCGGACACGATTCACTGCTGGAAGCGCGCATTCAATCGTTTGAGCTGGCCTATCGCATGCAGTTTGAAGCATCGGATGTACTCGATCTTTCCAAAGAACCAAAGCACATCCAGGAAATGTACGGTGACGGATTACAGGGACGACAGCTGCTCATGACGCGTCGCCTTCTGGAAAAAGGAGTCCGTTTCATTCAGGTCTGGCATAGTGGCGGACAGGAGTGGGACAACCATAGTGGCATCGAAAAAAGTTTAAGGCGTCTGTGTGGTCAGTGGGACCAACCCATCGCCGCCTTTCTGACTGACCTGAAACAGCGTGGCATGCTCGATTCCACACTCCTGCTCTGGGGAGGCGAATTTGGCAGAACCCCGGTGGCCGAACTTCCCTCCATGAGTGGTCGCGACCACAATCACTACGGTTTCAGTATGTGGATGGCTGGTGGCGGCGTCAAAGGGGGATACGTCCACGGTGCCACCGATGAAACCGGTTTCGCTGCATCAGAAAATAAAGTTCACGTACACGACCTGCACGCTACCATGCTGCATTTACTGGGCATCGATCACGAACGACTCACCTACCGCTACGCCGGTCGAGATTTCCGTTTGACCGATGTTCACGGTCGCGTCGTCAAAGACATGCTTTCATAACTCACTTTTCCCTCATTCTTTTCAGCCAAGGCTTTCAACTTCGATGAAAATTGAACAAATCACTTGCCAGATTTTGCGTTCCGGTTCTGTCACCAACAAAACAGCCAGCTGTCAGGATTCCGTGCTGGTCCGTATTAAAACTGATACTGGGCTCGAAGGCATTGGTGAAGCCGACTCTTCGCCGGAAGTCGTCAAAGCAATCATTGATGCTCCCTACAGTCATAATGTGGCCTGCGGATTACGCGAACTGCTGATTGGAGAAAACCCGCTCGAAACAGAACGACTCTGGCAGAAAATGTATCGTCACACCATGTACTTTGGCAGAACCGGCGTCACGATCACAGCCATGGCCGCCATTGACATGGCACTCTGGGATCTGAAAGGCAAGCATTTCAATGAACCCATTCATCGCCTGCTGGGAGGCCAATACCACACAGAATTCCAGGCGTATGCTTCGATTCTGTTTGGAAAAGATGGACAGGAAACCTGCGACATCGGTCAGCGCTGGATTGAAAATGGTTACACCGCGGTCAAGTTCGGCTGGGAACCAATGGGACAGTCGGAAGCACTCGATATCGAACTGGTCGCAGGAGCCCGTGAAGGGATGGGCGATGGGATTCTGTTAATCGACGCCGGCTGTGTCTGGGATGCCCGCACCGCACTGCAGCGGGCACACGCTTTTTCCGAATATAATATCGGCTGGCTGGAAGAACCTCTCTTCCCTCACGATGTTTCCGGTTATGCCTGGCTGAAAGATCGCTCTCCCGTCCCCATCGCTGCCGGTGAAGAAGAGTGCGGACGCGAATCGTTTCGCCCCTACTTCGAACAACGGGCCCTCGACGTCTATCAGATTGACCTGGCGAGAAACGGTTTTACCGAAGCAGGTTATCTGAAACAACGGGTTGCAGAAATCGGTGCCCGTCCCTGCAATCACTGTTACACCAGTCCGATTACAGTCGCTGCGAGCCTGCACTGGCTGGCCACCTGTAAAGATGCCTTTATCTTCGAAGACTGCGTAGAAGACGAACCACTGCGGCACGAATTGACTCTCGAAAAAGTCCAGGCCGAAAATGGAATCATTCAGGTCCCCAACCGTCCCGGTCTAGGCATCACACTCAATGAAGATTTCGTCGCTGCTCATATTGTTGCTGAATCGAAGTAGAATCATCGCTCCCCTCAACTCAAGAAGAAACAACATGACACAATCACCCATCAGTACCAGAATCGACTTCGAAAAGCCCGGCATTCAGTGGGGAACACTCAACATCCCCTTTTCCTATAATTTGAGTGGCTGGGCACAGCTGCAAATTCCCATCTCGACGATGGCAAACGGAGAAGGACCGACGGTTCTGCTCATGGCGGGAAATCATGGCGACGAATATCCAGGACAGATTGCCATCATGAAACTGATGAAAACTCTGAACCTGGAAGAAATCTCCGGACGCATTATCTTCATCCCCGCGATCAACATTCCCGCTGCCAAAGCGGCGACCAGACTCTCACCCCTGGATGGCAAAAACCTGAATCGCTGTTTTCCCGGCAATGCCGACGGGACTGCGACAGACATCATGGCACATTACCTGACACACGTTATCTTTCCCAAAGTCGATGTAGTGATCGACCTGCATACCGGTGGTCGCGGCGTCTATTTTTATCCTTGTGCTCATATGCATCTGGTCGAAAATCGTGAACAGCGACGTCGTATGGCTGCTGCGACCGAAGCTTATAATACCGATTTTTGCTTCCTGTATGCCGACATTGCTGGAAAAGGATTGCTCCCCGTCGAAGCAGAAAACATGGGTAAAACCGTTGTGACGACAGAAATGGGAGGGGGCGAAGTCACCAATGCCGCCGTTCATCGTCTGTGTCAATCTGGACTGGAAAACGTGCTGATCCACCTGAAGGTTCTTGCTGGTGAAGAGACCTCACGCACCGATCTGGGTTTACCACCGACGCGCTGGATTCAGGCACTTGATGCCGAAGATTATATTTTCGCCCCGGAATCAGGCATTTTCGAAAGCTTTGTCGATGTCGGTGCAGATGTCTCGGCAGACCAGCCTTTAGGCGCGATTCATTTTCTGGAACGTCCTGATCGTGACCCAACCATCATCCACGCCCCCTCAAACGGAATCGCCATCGCGCACCGCGGCCCCACGCTGACCAGCCAAGGCGACATCCTGTTCTGTCTCGCCCATGATGTGGAAGCGGATGTCCTGAAAACGTTTGCATAACGAATGTTCTCCAGACGAGAGAAAAAATCATGAGTTGGCTGGACTGGATCATCGTGTTTGTGCTGAATGGGTCGGTAATCGTCTTCGGTTTTTACCTGGCGCGCAGTACCCACTCCAGCAGCGACTGGTTCCTGGGAAGCCGCTCACTACCCTGGTGGGGACTGGGACTCTCGATCTTCGCCACCAGTGTCGATAATGCCGACGCCGTCTCCCTCACCGGTTACGCTTACAACAACGGCATGCATATCATCACGGCATTCACACTCGCCAGTGTCTGCGGCGCTGTACTGGCATCCTTTGTAGTGGTCCCAGTACTCTACAAAGGCGGTTTTTACACGAACGCCGAATACCTGGAAACCCGCTTTGGAAAATCGATCCGTACCATCAGTGCGCTGATTCAGATTCAATACCGTACCAGCATGCTCGGCCTGATGATCTGGTCCATCTACCTGATGCTGCAGGGCATTCTGGATTTCTCACCGGTACAGTGCTGGGCACTGATAGTACTACTCGTCATTTTTACCGCCGCCTATACGACCTGGGGAGGCCTGACGTCTGTCGTCTGGACCGACGCCCTGCAGAGTCTGATCATGATTGCCGGCGGCATAGCTATTTTCAGTGCGGTCTGGTCCGCCAGTGGAGGCTGGTCAGAGACGGTTCAGAAACTTTCAGAATCAACCGATGGCAAAGGACAACCACTGATTAACTGGCTGCACATCGGACAGTTTCAGGACAGCCAGTCAACTTCACCCTATCTGATCGTGATGGGCTGGTCAATTATTGGCCTGGGATACTACACCGTCAATCACACACAAACCATGCGACTGATGGGCGCCCGTTCTTTATGGGACATGAAGATGGCAACACTCTTCGGCTGCCTGCTGATCATGCCCATCATGATTGGCACAACTCTGATGGGCGTAATGGGACGCGTGCTGGTACCTGAATTCACAGCCCACTCTGCACCAGACCAGTTATTCCCCTATTATGCCAATCAGTTTCTGGCTCCTGGTTTCAAAGGACTGGTGGTCGCCGGCATCCTCTCCGCCGCTATCAGTACTTTTGACTCGATCGGCTCTGCGTTGTCCGCATTATTCACGCGCGATATCTATGCCTGCTGGATCTGTAAGAATGAAACCGAAAAACATTACCTTAATGTGACTCGCTGGGCGACTGTTGGTATCCTGCTGATCGGGTTTCTGTATATCCCCTTCATTGTCCGCTATGACAATATGATCCAGGCATTTCGCACGCTGATTCCGATTTTTGTCACACCGCTGTTTACCATCTATCTACTCGGGGTTCTTTCGCGCGTCCCTCGCCAGAGTGGTCTGGTGGGACTGATCGCCGGCTCATCGTTCGGATTGCTCGGTTTCATTGACCGCGAAGTGTTCGATATCGGTTGGCTCAGTCCTTTACTCACCGAAAGATGGTATGCCTTCCCCTGCTCCATGCTGGTCACTGCTCTGGCTATGTTTTTAGCTGCATTGAAATGGGGCTGGCTGGAAAAAGAGAATTCGCTGGTACTGAACCAGGATGACGTGACTAAGGAACATAACTGGCTCACGGAAAGCCGGGAAGAACTGCTGGATATCAAAATCAGTCCGTTTAATAAGTCGATTCCACAATACTTGAATCCGAACTGGTATGCACTGGTCTTGATCGCGATCTCCTTTTGGATCATCTTCGGACTCTTCTGGTAATCATACTCCTGACAGACAGGTCATCATGAATCATCTACAAATCAGTTTATTATTAGCAATCATCTTTTGTAATGCACCGACCTCAGTAGTCGCAGCAGATCCCGAACCAAAACTGTCTATTCCTGAAGATATCACATTCACAGCCCGCTGTGATCAGAGCCAGCAACGTTATGTCCTGATGCTGCCGGAAATGTTTAATGCGCAGAAGTCACACACTCTCTTAATCGCATTGCACGGCCATGGATCAGATCGCTGGCAGTTTGTGAAAGAAACGAGAGGAGAATGTAAAGCCGCTCGCGACTTTGCAGCGAAGCATCAAATGTTATATGTCTCCCCCGATTATCGTGCCCGTACATCCTGGATGGGTCCCAAAGCAGAGGCAGACCTCGTTCAGATCATCGCTGATCTCAAAAAACAATATCAGATCGATCAGGTCTACCTGTGTGGCGGCTCCATGGGAGGTTCTTCCAGTCTGACCTTTGCGGCGCTGCACCCCGATCTCATTGATGGCGTCGCTGCAATGAATCCCACAGCCAATCATCTGGAGTATGACAAATTCCAACCCGCTATCCAGGCATCCTTCGGAGGGACAAAACAGGATATACCTGCAGAGTACAAAAAGCGGAGTGCCGAATACTGGCCGGAAAAATTCACCATGCCTGTCAGTATTTCCGTTGGCGGACAGGACCAACTGGTCCCTCCTGACAGTGCACGTCGCCTCGCTCAGATTCTCAAACAGCTCGACAAGCCGGTATTGCTGATTGATCGTCCCCAGCAGGGGCATTCGACATCCTATGAAGACAGCTATTCCCTACTGGAATTCATGAAGGAAAAATCAGTCCTACAGAAACAGCGCTGAACCTCGTCATTGTCCAATCTGGGTTTCGCTGCGTAACATATTCCCCCGGTTCAGCAATTCTTCCGTTGGCACAACAACTTTGGGCTGTAGCTGATAGGTGAACTCGTGCCGGTTGGTCACTTCGAAAGGCAGCAGATTGTCAGACACCGCATCCAGAGGGAAGACCTGATACCAGGGAGTTTTCACTTTCTGCATTACGGTCTGCGTTTCATAGCCATCTTTGGTCAAAGTGATTTCCCGTGTCGCGTAGTAGGTGAAATCGACTGAAACCGGCGTATACCCGATTTCATCTCCATCCACTTTCACCAGTGCCCCGGCGGGGATCGAACGGATCGTCATTCTCCGATGCACACACCCCGATTGGGTGATCGCCAACAGCACCAGCAGCGCAAGCAGATACGACCGCTTTGTATTCACGGTTGTCTCGCAGCGAATACCGGAAATCTCAGGCTGACTGGAATCGGACATGAATGATTGGAATCAGAAGTAACATGAATGGCAAATAACGCGATTTCAGGTCGGGAAACCCGATAGAAGAGCGGGGATTCTACAGAGATGACGGTTTTATGCCAAGACCTGTTTCTCCCTGACCAATTTTCCCCGCCCATCGTAAGTTACTTGAATATTATGACTTATAAACACACAACAATTAAGATCTCAAGTCGGAAAAACGACGAACCTTTTCACTGGATCTTGTTTCAATACCCAAAATCGATGGTGAAAACAGCAGATTTGCAGTATGCAGGAAATTATTTTGCAGACAAAAGCGGGTAAGTGTGCCCGTTATCTTGAATTTCTCGTCCGAGCGTGCGATAAAGTGCGAATCAACAGTAAGTTATAGAACTCTGAGCTACTCAACCAGAGTTTCTCAACAATCGGGACGTAGCGCAGCCTGGTAGCGCGCTACACTGGGGGTGTAGAGGTCGCAGGTTCAAATCCTGTCGTCCCGACTCTTTTTTCAACCAAGCCCACTGTCGTTTCTGGCAGTGGGCTTTCTGCTTGGAATCGTCGAGTTTACCGCCAATCACGGTCTGTTCAAATGGCGGCCTCTGATGAATCTGGAAATCCGCCCCGCTCGAATTGTCGGCCACTTCAAGGCGAAGTAAAAGCCCGCCATTCAGAATAAAGCCGCAGCACGAGGACGAATCACTTTTCCAAAATAGAACCAGTGTCGGCAGCAGCGACATGAGTCCCGACTGAAGATTGGGAACTTTCTCGAGATCTTCGACGTCGAATATGCTGACGTTT
>JAGQQP010000003.1 GCA_020426085.1 Planctomycetaceae bacterium
AACAACAGGTGTGAGCAGTACGGCCAGAGTGCGTCGGTCGAGTAAGCGAGGCTGCCTGAACCAGCTGTAGATAGCAATCACAATCAGAAACTGAAAACCGTGGGGCAATTTGTAGAGCATCACATAGAGGTAGTACGAGCGAAAGCCATGTTCCTCCCACTGATTGTCCAGAAAAGTAGGATGAGATTGCTGCATGATAAAACGCTGAAGATCAAAACCCATCAGATAATCGCGGGGAAGGGGCAGTGGCATGATTTGCAGGAATTCAGGAAGTGCTGTCAGGGCTTTTAACTCGGAGCTTTGAAACTGAAAACTGCTTACAGGCTGTAACGTAGCATGGAACAGATAACCGGCATTCAGGATAAACAGACTGGACAGTATAAGTATTCCCCAACGGAGAACGACTGTTTTTCTGGCTGGTCGATCCTGGACTTCTGGATTTTGATACCTCACCAGAATCCACTGGATGAGTAGTATGGGCACTAACAGAATCGCCGTATACTTGGTGAGTTGAGCCAGCCCCAAGACGACTCCTGTCACCAGTGC
This sequence comes from Planctomycetaceae bacterium, assembly GCA_020426085.1. Classification (GTDB taxonomy): domain Bacteria; phylum Planctomycetota; class Planctomycetia; order Planctomycetales; family Planctomycetaceae; genus Gimesia. The sequence goes on from JAGQQP010000003.1 coordinate 547, forward strand.
CCACTTCACGGAGGGCGAATACGCAAACTTCCAGCCGCAGAAAAGCACGGCCAGAAAGAAACCTGTGATTGCCAGATCCTGAGTTCCCAGCGCGGCGCTGGCCAGGATATTGGGGCTCATTACCCATAGAAAAACCGCGAAACAGGCTGCCAGAGAACTAAACAGCTCGCGTGTCCAGACTGCCAGTAAGAGACCTGATCCACAAGCCAGTAACAGGATCATACAACGACCAAGAAAATAGTAATGCTGATAGTTTTCCGGGTTTGCTTCCAGAAAGGCATCGCCATAATCGGCCGGGTCAGATGAAAGTTCCGGCGATCCACTCTTCGCGGTGGTCAGCAGTAAAGGAAGTGCAGACCAGCTGCGAATCAACGGCGGATTGAGCCGATCATAGTCGAAGCGACCCGTTTCCAGGCTCAGGAATCCGACGGGCAGGTGCCAGTATTCATCATGTGTGACACTCAGCTGTCTCGCGGAGTACAGTCCCAGGCAGAATTGAAATAACAGTAGAAAACCGATCACGGACCAGAAGACTGGCGGGCGTTTTAAGTTTTTCTGTATGGGAAACATAACCGACCGGAGACTGAGATAAGCAGGATACCTGAAACATCTGAAAGTTCGATGATATCCTGATCAGAATCGATACGGAAGTGTACTGCGATCGCATCAGGGGGCGTCGGTTAATTTAGAATTTCTATCGGGCCTGGGAAGGTGGTTGGAAATGGCTTACCCTCCAGCCAATTTAAGACGGGCGTCATCACACTGGCTGGAGGGAAGCTTCAGTTCGCATTGAGTCTCAAAAGAACTTCCGTTGAGGTTTCAATTCGACAGGCATTCCCTGACATCGCAATGCCTGTGCCAGAGAGGTGAAATATCTCGCTTCGCAATAAAGATGCTGTTTTTCAGCGGAAAAACTGATTCATTGAAAATAACACGCGATTCTTTCAGTGAGCAGGGTCGGATAATACGACACGCCTGTCTGTTTCATGAACAGGGGGCTTAGTTCTGCTTCATCCAGGTTTTTATATCGAGCGTCACATCGCGCATGATGATTTTCTGTTCGGGAACCGCCTGATAAAAGTGCAGTTCTGCCTGCTCGTATTCTTCCAGAGTGAGGTTCTCGGAAGCAATTTCCAGAATGCGATCGGTCATCTTTTGGATTTCCTCATCCTGTTCATGAGGATTAAAAGAAACTGCCATGGTGACGCGAAAGGTCAGCGGGTTTTCCTGTTTTCCCTTGAGACGACCCCCTTCGACACGGGGGCGCGAGTGGGGGAATGCTTTTGCCAGGGCATTTTGAGTATCGGCGAACTGATAAGTATTGATCGTCTGGAATACATACAACGATCCTGACATCAGCAAGCCGAAGATGATCAGGCCGAGAACAATGGTTCTGCCTTTGAAGATTCGGGATACTGATTCAGGATCGTAAGTTGTCATTTGGAACTTAAGTTAATTACAGAGCGTACTCAGTTTTCCAGTTTCGCCGCAGCTTTGTTGATGGCCTGCAGATAGGCTTTGGCGCTGGATTCGATGATGTCCGTACTGACGCTGCGGCCGGTAAATAATTCGCCGTTAATGCGAACTTCCACACGTACTTCTCCCTGGGCGTCTTTTCCGCTGGAAACACTGCCTACGTGGTATTGGTCCAGCACTGCGGTGATACCTGAAATACGTTCCAGAGCCCGGAAGACAGCATCTACGGGGCCATCGCCGGTAGCAGCGTCGCAGTGAATTTTGCCTGTTTCATCTGCCAGTTCGATAGTGGCCGTTGCGATGGTACCCGTTCCGGCAGAGGTATGGAAGCGAGCGATTTTCCATTTCTCAGGTGTATCGGTGACCTGATTTTCGATCAAAGCCACGATGTCAGAATCGTAGATTTCTTTTTTCTTGTCCGCCAGTGCGATGAACTCGTTGAAGATGCGTTCGAACGTTTCATCGTCCAGAGTATGTCCCAATGACTGGATCCGATCGCGGAATGCATGACGGCCACTGTGTTTGCCGAGAACCAGATTGGTACCGACATAACCAACGTCTTCCGGCGCCATGATTTCATAAGTCGTGCGTTCCTGCAGGACGCCATGCTGATGGATGCCGGCTTCGTGGGCGAATGCGTTTTTTCCGACAATCGCTTTATTGCGTTGGACGGACATCCCCGTCACTGTCGAGACCAGATGGCTGATCGGATACAGGCGTTTTGTATTGATATTTGTGTGCACGCCGTAATAGTCCGCACGGGTTTTTAAAGCCATTACGACTTCTTCCAATGCACAGTTTCCAGCCCGCTCGCCTAAGCCGTTAATGGTGCATTCGACCTGACGGGCTCCAGCTTCCACAGCGGCCAGACTGTTGGCGACAGCGAGTCCGAGGTCATTGTGACAGTGGGTGCTGATAATGGCCTGATCAATGTTGGAGACGTTATTTTTGAGTGTGGTAATCACATCATGGAAATGGGCAGGTGTCGCATAGCCGACTGTGTCGGGAATATTGACTGTGGTGGCTCCGGCTTCGATGGCTCGTTCCACCACTTCACAGAGAAAGTCCTTCTCGGTGCGGGCGGCGTCTTCCGGAGAAAATTCGATATCCGGGCAGTAGTCCCGGGCACGTTTGACCATTTCGACTGCCGTCTCCACGATCTGTTCTTTATTCATTTTCAGTTTGTGTTCACGATGGATGGAACTTGTGGCGAGGAAGACGTGAATTCGTGACTGTTTTGCCTCTTTCAACGCTTCCCAGGCTCGGTCAATATCCTCTTTACGGCAGCGGGCGAGTGCACAAATGGTGGTCTGATCGCCGAACTCGTTAGCAATTTTTTGAACTGCTTCAAAATCGCCGGGAGAGGCAATCGGGAAGCCTGCCTCAATGATATCGACCCCCAGTTTGACGAGTTCCCGGGCGACTTTCATCTTTTCCGAGGTGGTCATACTGCAGCCAGGCGACTGTTCACCGTCTCTCAAGGTGGTGTCGAATATCTTTACTGTGTCATTGGACATTGGTTTTCTCCGTGAGTCAATTTCCGCTCCCGATCAGGGGGCTAATGAGAGACCAGAATAGTACCAGCAGGCAAAATAAAAAACCCTGAGGCCGATCTGGTCTCAGGGTTTCGCTGTTTTTGATTAACAATCGTACAAAGAACCTAAGACCTGGCTTGTAGAAGCAGGTTTCGTAGCAGGTTCAGGTTTAGTAGATTGTGTACTTGCATTACTTTTTAATTCATCTTCTGGATGGAACAGGGCGGTTGGGACCGCCTGATTTCACTGACAATTTACCTGCTCAATCGACCATGGTCAACCCGTTGTCGATTGAATTTGTCAAAATCAAAGACAGCTCCGGCGATGAGAGGTTCAGTAAAATACTCCGCCGGAACTGGATTTCTCTGATTATTTAGCAGCCAGCCCTGCTTTCTCCTGTAATGCTTCTTTTCCCATACGATTACAGAAGTCTCCAAAGGACTCTCCTGACTCTCGTTCTGATTTATAGAACTCCAGCAGAGGAGAGAGTCGGCTGGTAATTTCATTCATGGGCACCATGTCATCGTAGACAAACGACAGGCGATTCCCCAGTGAATTTCCACCCAGATACAGGGTATATTTTCCGACTGCTTTTCCAACCAGACCGATATCGGGAACGTAGGGACGGGCACAGCCGTTCGGGCAGCCGGTCATGTTGACGGAGATTTTTTCGTCCTGAAGCCCCTGTCGCGCCAGTTCTTCTTCGAACTCGGTGATCAGGTCCGGCAGGACCCGTTCCGATTCGGTGATCGACAGGCCACACATGGGAAGCGCCGGGCAGGCCATTGAATAGCGACGAATCAGAGACAGTTCATCCGCTTTCTTCATGCCATGCTCGGTCAGAATCTGATCGATCTCATCTCGCTGAGAGGGATCAATGTCGCAGAAGATAATACTCTGCTTTGCGGTGATACGAGTTTCAAATTTGTAGGTTTCCAGCAGCTTCCGCAGGCCGGTTTTGATGCGGAGGTCGCCTTCATCTTTGATACGACCATTTTCGATATTCACACCCAGGAAGAGTTTTCCGTCCCCCTGTTCGTGCCAGCCCATGTGGTCTTCAATCCCTGTGACTTCAATATCACGCGGGGCATTGATTGCAGCGCCGTAGTGTTCAGCGACTTTTTCGCGGAAGGCTTCAATACCGAGGTTGTCGACCAGGTATTTCATACGGGCCTGTTTCCGGTCTTCACGGTTCCCCAGGTCGCGCTGTACTTTGACGACCGCTTCCGCCACTGCCAGCACCTGATCATTTTCGACGAAGCCCAGAGGCTTACCCAGGGCGGGGTAGGTTTTTTTATTGCTGGGAGTGACTCCCATGCCGCCACCGACATAGAAGTTGTAGCCTACGATGGCATCATTTTCGACAATGCCCAGCAGGCCGATATCCTGAGTGTAGATATCAACGCAGTTGTCTTCGGGCAAAGCGATGCCGATTTTAAATTTACGGGGGAGATACGTTTTGCCGTAAATGGGTTCTTCGACGGGCTGGAACTCGGCTTCATTGGTTTTGTTGCCTTCCTCGTCTGTAATCCACAGGTCGAAGTAAGCGGTAGTTTTGGGGCGAAGATGTTCTGCGAGAGCATACGCCATATCCTGCATCGAGTCGAAAATGGCGTTGTTTTTATAGGGGGCAGGGCAGGCCATCACATTGCGGTTCACATCGCCACAGGCGGCCAGTGTCGTCAACTTGGTATCGTTGATCCCTTTAATCGCTGCTTTCAGATTTCCTTTAATGACGCCATGCAACTGGAATCCCTGACGCGTGGTCAGTCTGACTGTCCCGTCTCCATATCTGTCGCACAGGTCCAGTTCCGCCAGAAATTGATCTGCGGTTACTTTACCGCCGGGCACACGGGTACGGATCATACAGCTGAATGATTTCCCTTTGGGGGTACCGTCTGGATTCTTGGCTTTTCTGAGATCACGATTGTCCTGCTGATAGGTACCATGATGCTTTAACAACTGAGTGGAATCGCCGGAGAATTCATCGCTGTCGTTCAACAATTCTTCAGCGATGGTGCCACGCAGTTGATGACTGCCTTCTTTGAGAAACTCCAGTTTGGAAAGCTTGGGGCCTTCTTGGGATGTCATATGATCAATCCTGGTTGATATAGTCAATCGACATTCAGAGCCGCACTTCACCGGAAGCTTTTCTGAATGACAGGGTAGGTTTTATTGGAATCCAATTGGAATAATTGAGAACTAACAGGTACGATCCAGGAAATCGAAACAGTCCATTTTGTAAATTGAAGCAGGTATTCCTGGAAAATAAAGATATAGAATATGTGTTCCTGTGTTCATTTTCTGTGGGGTGAATTGTACCTGCTATGAAGTATAAACGACTTCGATAATCTTGAATAGTGACTTTTCCATGTCCTTCACAGCAGAGAATCTGCTGACCAGATATTTACCATAAATGAGAAACATCAAGAAGCAATTGATTCTACTGTGTGCCACGGGACTGGGGATTGGCTGGATTCCGCGTGCTCCCGGAACTTTTGGCAGTCTGCTGGGGCCTCCACTGGTCGCCGGGATTCTCTGGTTTCATCCCGTCTGGCCAGTCTATCTCCTGATTTCCGTGATCCTCTTTCTGCTGGGAGTCTATTTCTGTGATCGGGGGGCTCAAATTCTGGGGCTGGATGATCCGGGGTGTATTGTCTTCGATGAAATAGGTGCTTTCACAGTAGTCCTGTTACCGGCGTTCCACCTCGAGTTGAATGTACGCTTCGTATGGATCTCGATAATCGGGTTTCTCTGGTTCCGCCTGTTTGACATCTGGAAACCCTGGCCGGTTCGATATTTTGATCGGATCCATGGGGGCTGGGGAATCATGTCCGATGATTATGTCGCCGCGATTTATGCCGCGATTTGCCTTTACGTGACATTAATTCTTTTGGGGTGGTTTTAGATTTTATTCTGATGCGTTATCTTGTGATCTGATCAGGAATTTCCCACATTTAGAAGGATTTGTCAGAGTGTCTGCAGAGATTATCGATGGAAAAGCATTAGCTGCCGCATTTCGTGAGCAGATCGCTGAGGAAGTCAATCAGTTTAAAAGTGAAACGAATTTCGTCCCTCATTTAACGGCTGTCCTGGTCGGGGATGATCCCGCCAGCGCCGTCTATGTTCGAAATAAACAGCGAGCCTGCGAAAAAGCGGGGATTCAGAGCACTCTGAAACGCTTGCCAGCCGAAACAACCGAAGCGGAATTGATTTCGATCGTCGAAGCCTTGAATGCCGATCCTGGAGTGCATGGCATTCTGGTCCAGCTCCCGCTCCCGAAGCACGTCAATGAGACGGCGATACTGGATGTGGTCCATCCGTTGAAAGATGTAGATGCCTTTCATCCGGAGAATGTTGGATTGATCGTGCAGGGCCGCCCCCGTTATCTGCCCTGTACTCCCTATGGAATTCAACAGATGATTCTTTCGACGAAAATGGAAACGGCTGGTAAACATGCTGTGATTTTAGGTCGAAGTGAAATCGTCGGAAAACCCATGGCCATGTTGCTGATTCAAAGGGGATTAGGGGCAGATGCCACTGTCACTATCTGTCACAGCCGGACACAGAATCTGAAAGAGATCGTCAGAACGGCAGACATTGTCATCGCAGCAATTGGAAAACCTGAGTTTGTGACCGCTGACATGGTGAAGCCGGGAGCTGTGGTGATTGATGTCGGTATCAATCGTGTCGACGACCGGCTGGTGGGCGATGTGGAATTCGAGGGGGTCAAAGAGGTCGCATCTGCGATCACTCCTGTACCAGGTGGAGTGGGGCCGATGACGATTGCCATGCTTTTAAAGAATACTTTGACAGCAGCCCGAATACAGTCTGGAAGTATTTAGGAACACAGGCTGTTTCAACAAATTTGCTCTATGAAACTGTTACGAAGAGCGGAAAAACAAAAAAGCTCTCCCGTGATTTGGGAGAGCTTTTTGTATTCATGACTGTTACGTAAGGTAGCAGTCTGGCTCAATTAAGGAGCTTTCGGATCAGCTGGCTTTGATTCTTCTGGCTTAGGCTCAGCTGGTTTGGCTTCTTCTTTGGGAGCATCAGCAGCTGGTTTTTCTTCAGCTGGTGTTGCTGGATCTTCTGCGGGTGCTGCTTTTTCATCAGCTGGTGTTGCAGGATCTGCAGCGGGTGTTTCAGCAGGTGCGGGTTCGGGAGTTGGGGCAGCTTTTTCACCACATCCAACAGCGAATAATGTCAGTCCCAGCAACGTGAAGAGTGTCGAAAGTAATTTCATCTCTGTTCTCCATTTCTCGATTAGTAATCTGATCTGCCAGACTGAGAATCTGACAAATCGGGTTTAATTCAGTGTTATTTTGAAGGAAACCCTGTCATCAGGCCGGTTTTCACTATTCAAACAAGCCCCCCTGTCAGATATAAGAGGCCGGATGTCGCCGGTTTATTCCCCGGAAATATGAAATTTCCAAAAAGTTTTCAGAATGCTCGCACTTCTGAGCAAATTCTCGCTGAAGTGGGCAGCTGAGATTGATATTCCCGGCAGGAACAGAGGCTAAGTTTCAGGAACAAAATGACATATATTGACTTTCCGATCTCACAGTCCTATCGTGATTACTGGAACGAGCAAATATTGTTCATGAAGACTCAGCAAGTGATTTTGATCACAAAGGGGGACAGTTAAACTCCTCTGTTGATGTTGAGCATAAATCATTTGAAACGTCTGAGTTTTCGAAACTGCTGGTCTCTTTTTCGCCTGCCGCCAAATCTCTCACGATGAACAGACTCAGTCGGGAGCATTATCAGTTCGATCCTGATTCTCCACGAGATGAACTTGTGATTGATCGGGCCTCAATCTCTGACAGCGTTTTTACAGTCCCCTGTTAGGTCGTGTTCTCGCTTTTTCGAAAGTCCTGCTGTTAGTCTTTGTCGGGACATGAGTCCTTTAATAATGGCAGAATGCAATGCTGAATTATCAGAGACTGTTATTAATAAAACCGAGTTTGAAACTCATTTGACAATTCTTCAGTGAAGGTCGAATTGTTTTTATTTAACCAGAAACGGGATCGCCCGGATGCGAATGAGTTACCGTGTCCCCGAGATCCCGTGCATGAGGTCGATCAGAAGGCAGTTGGTTTCATGATCGAACACAGGTGTTAGCGATGAAAAAATATTTGAAGCAGACGGGTGTGATTTTAGCGTTACTGGCAATCCTGGCTTTCAGTCAGGCGGGTGGTTTTGCTCAACGAGGCGGCCATGGAGGTGGCGGACACGGTGGTGGTCATCATGGGGGGATGTCACGGGGAGGCGGCGGACACCACGGGGGAATGTCTGGCGGGAGTTTCTCCAGAGGGAGTTCGCATTTTGGGGGCTCTTCTCGCTCAGTTCCCTCAAGAAGTCATTCCTTCTCTCAAAACCGTTCTTCGACTTCAAGGCAGAGTACCCCTTCCCGTTCCATGAATTCCTCCGCGAATCGAAGTTCCCGATCGAGTACCAGACCCGGGCAATCCTATGATTTCTCAAGAGGGATTTATTCCGGTTCTTCGCGGCACTCCGGTTCCATTACATCCCGCCAGGGTAGTGGCAACAGTAATCCTGGCTTAAGTTCTCGAGGAAGAAACCAAGGCAGTTTTGGATATTCGCATTTCAACAGCGGTTCCCACAACCGGGGAAATAATCCTGGGTTGAGACCGGGAAGCAGCCGACTCAATTCCGGCTTAAACTCCAGTCGAACTTATCAGGGATTTGCCAATCATCGTTCAGGTAATCCCGGGTTGAGGTCAGGGGGAGGTCGGCAGGGGAATCATCATGTTTCTCACAGCCCGGGTTTACGTCCTGGTGGGATCAATCGAAATGGTGGAAACTTCGCGCGACATGGTAACAACTCATACTATTACAAACCCGGTTACTGGTCTGGATACCGTTCACGCTATGCGTTAGGTTTTGGATTTGGTTCAGGCTATGGTTATGGATATGGCTACTATCCTTACTACCACTATCGTCGATACGGTTACAGCCCCTGGCTCTGGTCGACTTTCGGCGGTCTGACAGCCTGGGTTGGTTATAATAATCTGTATCCTGTCGGTTATAATTATTCACTCAACAATGGTTACATTTATAATAATGGAGTGCAGGTAGCTCCCGTGACAGCCTATCAGAGTCAGGCTGATCAGATCATCGATAGCGTGTCTCCTCCAGATGATGCGGCTGACTGGATGCCGGTAGGGATCTTTGCCATTGTTCCCCAAGGGACAACTGAGGTGAATGTGACGGTGCAACTGGCCGTGGGTAAAAACGGTGCGGTCGCCGGTACTTATTTCAATAAAGATGGAAATATCACCTTACCACTTCAAGGTGCCATCGATGAATCAAAACAGCGGGTCGCCTGGAAGATCGGCGAAGAAGATCCGATCACCATGGAGACCGGACTGGACAGTCTGACCAAAGATAAATCGACCGTGATCATCTATTTTACCGGTGGGACTTCTGAAGTCTGGGATATGCTGCGAATTGATGAGCAGACTGCGAAGCTCGCGCAACAGGAATTACAGGTCGATGACTTGAAATATGAACTGTTAGCGTCGTTTCAGGAACTGGAGCAGATACTGGATGATGCCTGGAAGGACTATCTGGCTCTGCCAGTAAACTTCTCGGCAACAGGTCCGAATCCCTCTCTCGCAGAACTCGAACCGATTGTACAAAATTATCAGCAGATTCAGGTTGATTCCAAGTATCAGGTGATTACCAATCGTCAGGAATTCCAGAATACGTATCATTTACTGACCGATTATGTGAAAAGCCTGAAAGAGCAGCAGACACTGGCGGTGCAGAAAAAACTGCCTGCACCTCCTCAGCTGTCTCCAACAGAGTCAACACCTCCGGTGCTGGTGGCCCCGAAACCACTGGCACCGGTTCAGGCAGTCGAGTAATTCACTATCTGGTAATTCAACGTTTAATAAAAAAACGCCCTGGCAACGGGGCGTTTTTTATGTCTTGGAACGCTTTGACAATTATATCACTCTGCTGTCTGTTGGAGTTCTTTCGCAACCTGTTCTGCTTTACGCAATACTCGCATCAGATTCTGCCCCATGATCAACTTGATCTGCTGATCCGTGTATCCCCGATCCAGGAGCGCCTGGGTGATGAGGGGATATGTGGAGACATCTTCGAGTTGAGCAGGCAGAGTGGAGACGCCATCGAAGTCAGAGCCGATACCAACGTGTTCCACGCCGGCGACTTTTACGATGTGGTCGATATGATCAACAACATCGTGGATCGTTCCCGGCTTCATTTTGTGGTCGTTTTGCCAGCGATTGTATTCCCGGTTGTAATCTGTTTCATTGGGGTATTTCTGTTTGAGTTCTCGTCTGACCTGAAACATTTCAATCATCTGTTTTGCCGATTCAGGGACGACAAAACCGGAGAAGTAATTGACCATGACAACCCCGCCATTCTGTTTCACTTTGACCAGGATCTCATCGGGAACATTCCGCGGATGATCGGCAATGGCTCTTGCTGAGGAGTGTGATGCTATGATCGGGGCTTTACTCACCCGTAGAACATCTTCCATGGTTGCCGGAGAGACATGAGAAATATCGACCAGCATTCCCAGCCGATTCATGGTCAGGACCACTTCTTCTCCAAAAGGAGACAGTCCGTCGCTGATGGCGGTGTCTGTGGCTGAATCTGCCCAGTCGAGCGAGTCGGAATGAGTCAACGTCATGTAGCGTACACCCAGACCATAGAAAACTCGCAGTAGTGACAACGAGTTTTCGATGGAATGGCCCCCCTCCACACCAATCATTGAGGCAATTTTGCCCGATTGATGAATGCGGTCGATGTCATCTGCCGTCGCTGCCATCTCAAACGTCTCGGGGTAGCGCTTGATCATACGATGGATCAGATCAATCTGTTCCAGAGTGTAGTGCGCGGATCTCCGTTCTTTTTGGGTGTCTGAGGGGACGTATGCTGACCAGAATTGTGCGCCGACGTTTCCCTGTTTGAGACGCGGTATATCTGTATGAAACTGAGGTTGAGGTTCGGCGATATCAGCCTGCTTGAAAGATGAGGCTGCTTTTTCCCGCATGGTCCAGGGGAGATCGTTATGTCCATCAATCACCAGGCATTGCTGATGCAACTGTCTGGCACGGTCTGTCAGGATGACCGGTTTGCGAACTGTTTTTTCGGCAGCCGGAGTCGATTGGGCTGCAGGCATAAAAAACAGTGCCAATAGCAATCCCGGAATGCCATGCTGCAATTTTTGTGTGTAGATTCTCATTCATAATTTCCATTATTTGAAGATGAACTTCAGAAGAGTCACAGCGCACTTTTCCACTTTAGCATGTGTTTCGTTTTACTGTAGCGTCTCCTGTGAAAGTCAGGATTGATATTGATGTTAATACGGATTCTGGTTAGTTTGAACCGGTACAAGATTCACTTGTGACTGACTGTTGAGCGCTCGATGCAGGGGTTACCACTGCATCGATGGTTTGTCTGAGGATAATAATGATGAGTGAAAGCCTGGAGACAGTGTATTCGACCACGAATGCAATGGAAGCGGAATTTATTAAAATGACACTGGAAGGCGAAGGGATTCGCTGTCTGCTCGAAAATGAGTTGCAGGCCGGCCTTACCGGAATCTTTGAGATCAAAGTAGACGTCATGAGCTCGAACTTGGATCGTGCCCGGCAGATCATAGATGAAATTCGTGAATCATCTGAGTCTCACGAAGATTCAGATGATTCAGATGAAGAAGAATAAACCGATATCAGGGTTCCAGCTTTCTGACGACAAACAGGCAGGGGGCTGTTGCGGAATTCGAGCGGGCAAGAATGGTTTCCGTCTGATAGGCAGATGCTGACAACTGATTCAGCCACTGGTCGATGGCGACGGCTTCTTCGTCACCGCCAGGGTGTCCCGGATAAGCCAGAATCGTCATCATTCCTCCGGGACGCAAAAAATCTTTTGCCGTTTCCAGAGCTGTCAGGGTTGATGTCCGTTGCGTAATCAGATTGTGGTCGCCACCGGGCAGGTAACCCAGATTAAACATGATTGCGCCAGTGGCATTCAGGCATTCTGAGGGGATGATCTCGTGGAGTTGACTGTGATCGCAACAGATCAGTTCACACTGAAAGCAGTTCGCCTCAGCCAGCAGATCTGCCGTCTGCTTCAGTGCTGTTTCCTGGATGTCGATCGCATAAACCCGGCCCGTGGGGCCCACCGTCTGGCAGAGGAAGCAGGAATCATGCCCGTTTCCTGCGGTGGCATCAATGGCCGTTTCTCCCGGACGGAGTACGGTAGAGATCAGTTCGTGTGCCTGGTCGGTTAAACGTGTCATGTTTAAAAATTCAGTTTACGGCTGAGGTCCAACTGTTTTTCCAGCGGGACTTTGCCTTCCAGAATATCTGAAAAATGATCTGCCATCCAGGGAGTCTGCAAACTTCCTTTCGAGGCAAAACCATTGAAAAATCCAATTTGAGGCTGCTCGGGATGCAGTCCCATGATGGGCAATCTGCCTCGGATCACAGGCCGAACGGCGGCGCGATGATCGATGACTTCTACCGGGAGTTTGAGAAATTCTGACAGGCGAGAGCAGATTTCTTCCCTTCCAGCGGGAGTGGGTTCACAGTCAAGCTGCTCACGATGATAAGTCGAACCGGCACGGTAAAGGTCCTCTTTCCAGTGCGCTAACCAGATACCACGATGCACCACGCGTCGTTCCTTGAGCCCGGGGATTTTCAGAGTGAGTATTTCTCCTTTAGCACCTTCGAAAGGTATGGTTCTGAACCAGGGGTTGTGCTGGCTGTGAATGCCTTCGCAGAAAATAATCTTGTCAGCCTGCAGATTCCAGCGGGGGAGCCGGACATTGGTTGCTTGAAATTCCAGGTCATTAACCGGGTCTATTTCCGCCTGCTGAAACCAGGAGCGGGATTCGAAATAACGACGTGTTACATCCAGATAAAGAGGAACATCCAGTTGCCCGCCGATCATCTCAAAGCCGCCCCGGGAGATCTCGAAGGTCTCGGGATCGGCCAGTGGTTCGGGAACCGATACCAGCTCAGGGAAATGCGTTTGTGAGCGCTCTCGATATTGTTCCTGCTCCTGTTCGGAAGAAAACAGTCGCAGCATCGGCTTCAGTTCGAAAAAATGTGTGTCGGTCTGCTGTTCCACACTCCGATAAAAGCGAGTCGCAAACGGCAGGAATTCATCGAGTCTCCAGGAGACAACGAGCCGCAATCCGGTAATGGGCGTGATGAGGCCCGCAGCAATTTTAGAAGAAGTGATCGGTTCGCATCGATCCAGAATATGGACGCGGTACCCTCTCTTGATCAGAGTCCAGGCTAAGGCTGTTCCCGCCAGGCCCTGACCAACAATAAGATAATCAGATTGGATCATGGTTCATTATGCAGTGTCGTGATGCCAGAGAAAGTTGTGAATCTCGGAAGAAGCAGGTCATATTAAGGGAAGCAGTCCGAAGTGACAATCACGGAAGTGGAACTATCTCGGAATCCTCAAATGAATCAATGCAGTCACAGAAATGGTGATTTATTAAGGAACTTGCTGGTTGTTTGTGACTATGTTCACGTAATGTGTTCTGGTTAACTGTTATTTTGATACAGGAAGGATCGCCTTTTCATTTCGAGTGAAAAAAATCACATTCAGAAGAGGATTCCAAAATTGAGATCATGCGACATCTTTTATTTCCCAATGCAGTATAGAAATTCCTGACGTTTTCCTGACTTGCTGCTGGCAGCCCGGTGGAAGATCTGGTCACCACAGAGCGCGGGAGTCGCAAAACATTCGTCGCCCAGTTGATTCTCGGCGAGTAGTTCAAACTTTTGCGGGTTCGCGCGAAAGACAAAAGTCTTCCCTCGTTCATTAGACAGATAGATGTTGTCATTGGCCAGAACTGGTGAAGAAGACACTTTTCCACCCAGTCGACTTTTCCACTGTTCCTTTCCCGTTTGTGCGTTCCAGCAGTATGCGATGCCGTTATCGTCGATGGCGTAGAGATAGCCGTTGTGCGCCAGCATCGATTGCTCGTAACATTTCACTGTATTTGTCCAGGCAATTTTTTCTGAACCGTCGGCTTTGACGGCCATCGTCCCTTTTAAGGGGAAACCGCCACTGGTAAAGACGAGATCGCCGTCCCAGACCATTGTTCCGCAACTGACAATCCACATTGCCGGGGCGGACCAGAGGTCGCTTCCGGTCCGGGGGTCAAAGCTGGCAACTTTCGCGTTACCACTGAGCAGCATCTGGTCGCGACCCGCGATCCGTGTCACGATAGGAGTAGAGAAATTCATTTTTTCCGGTCGCTTGATGCGCCAGACTTCGTTGCCCGTTTTTTGATCAAAGGCGGCGATGAAACCATCCTTCTCGTATTCTGATGTGATGATTACGGTCCCTTGGTACAACAAAGGAGAAGGGGCATAGCCAAACTGATATGCCAGTGGCAGATAGCCGCCTGCTTTGATCTGCCATTTCTGTTTGCCCTCCAGGTCAAGGGCCGTCAATTGAATCCGGTCGAACTGGGGAAAGACTGCAAAGATTGTTTCTCCATTCGAAGCCAGCGTGGGCGATGCGTGGGTATTTTTCTGGTGAATTTTCGGGGCAAAATCCCCCTGACTGACATCGGTTTTCCAGAGCTGCCGCCCGGTGATACGATCAAAACAGACTACTGATTGAACCTGTTTCGCTTCATCTGCCGTAGAAATCAGAACACGGTCATTCACCACAATCGGCGAAGAATGTCCTCGACCGGGAAGTGCCACCTTCCAGAGTATGTTTTGTGATTCGCTCCACTCGATGGGAGGTGTTTCCCCCTCGGCTGCGATATTATTTCCGTTCGGACCCCGCCAGACTCGCCAGTCATCTTCTGCGACTGCAAAGTGGTTTGTCAGACAGATTGTGAGAACACAGAGTAAACAATACTTGAAAATCAGTGGAGACATCATCTGGCCTTTGGTTTCCGGAATATTTGCAGTGTCTGAGAAGCTTTTGAAAGGAGTCTTTTATTGTGGTCACGATGAAGGCATGGTGCAAGGTGTTTCAACGATCTTCGTTTGTCTCCCTGAAAAAAGACAGCGTGGTACAATTTCGATGCCAGAGCAGTCAGTCTGTCATTACCCTGTAACATTTTTATTTAGTACGTGACAGATTGACTTTGAGTTTGTTAGAATGACTCCGTTCTTAAATGCGTTGAGTATGCGCCAGCATTTCAAATCACGATCCTGTGATATCAACGCCTGTTAGGCAAAACAATCCATTCAAAGCTGAAGAAACGTTGTGGCGGTATCTGAAAATCCTGACAGGAATTTCAGTGCGGGTTTGATACACCCGTTGTGTCTACGGTAAGCGGAAGTGAGGGCCAGGATGATTTTTGTCAGAGATCTTACGCGGATTTTCGAAGCCGGAAATCAGGATGTTCTTGCCGTCGATCATGTTTCTTTTCAAGTCAAACCTGGTGAAGTGTATGGATTGCTGGGCCCGAATGGGGCAGGCAAAACGACAACTCTGCGGATGATCCTGGGGCTTTTGAAACCAACCAGTGGGGATGCGGAAGTGGAAGGGTTTCTGGTATCCACTCATCCAGATGAAATTAAACGACGTGTGGGACTGGTCTCAACCAGTGCCGGTCTATATCAATGGCTGACCCCCCGTGAGATTCTCACGTTTTTTGCGGATGTGTATGGTGTGCCGGCGATGCAGGCAGCAGCCCAGGTAGAAAAGCTCTCTCATCTGTTCGGGCTCGCTTCTTTCATGGATCGTCGTTCTGCCACATTAAGCACCGGGCAGAAACAGCGTGTGAACCTGGCTCGTTCTCTGATTCATGATCCACCTGTCATGCTGATGGATGAACCGACACGCGGACTGGACGTGATCGGGAGCAAGGTGATTTTTGATTATATTGACCTGCTTCGCGATGAGGGAAAAGCTGTGATTGTCAGCACACATCGCCTGGATGAAGCCGAACAACTCTGTGACAGATTTGGTCTGTTGCATAATGGAAAAAAGAATTACGAAGGCACTCTCGCAGAACTGCAGCAGTGCACGTCCTGTCAGACCCTGACACAAATCTTTCTGCAATTACTCGATGCGCCCGTTGAGACTGCAAAGAATTTACCCGACGTACAAAGGGAACTGATTTGATGGCTTCCCCCTACGATCAGGATTCTGACGACCGCATTTATACTCCCACCAGATCGTTCCGATTCTCTGGACTGCTGCAAAAAGAACTACGCGAAATTCTTCGGGATCGACGAACTGTCATTACATTAATCCTGATGCCTTTGCTGGTCTACCCGTTACTGGGTTTGATGCTGCAGAAGTTTTTATTAAGCCAGACATCTCAGCTTAATGAAATTGAATACCGGGTCGTTTTGCCCAACGAGTCAGAAGGGCAGATGTTTCGAGCATTGTTTGAAAAGGGAGATAAGCTCTTCGCAGAACGGAATCAGTCCCTCACGAAACTGAAACCGGTGAAAGAAAAACAGACTGACAATGCACTGACTGCATTCCAGGATGTTAAACCTGTTGTGAAATTCATGATTGCCGAATCCGCCGGTGAAAATCACAACATTTTGAAACTGGTTCGTGAAGGTGTGGTTGATGTGGGCGTTCGCTACTTTCCCATCGATGTAGAAAATCCAAAGGCGAAACAGAAAGAACACAGTGGGCGGTTTCAGATTATTTATGGTGCGCAATCTGCGCACAGCCGACGTGCTGCAGAATATGTGGAAGAACGGCTGCAGGCCGTTCGCTGGAACTACCGGGATCAGATGCTGACGAATATGGGAGAGAGTGTGACTGTCCCGTTTGTGACTTCCGTTTCATCCGTGAAGTCTGAAATGGTCCAGGCCTATTCGCTGGTAACCATCGTACCCCTGATCCTGATTCTGATGACAATGACGGGGGCCGTCTATCCTGCCATCGATTTAACTGCAGGGGAACGGGAACGTGGCACGTTGGAAACCCTCATCTCAGCACCACTGCCCCGGATGTGGATCCTGTGCGCCAAGTTCATTTCAGTACTGGTCGTCGCCGTGATGACGGCGCTGGTGAATATGACGGCGATGCTGGCGACTGCCTACGCCAACGGCCTGGAGACCGTGCTCTTCGGTGAAGGTATGACACCATTAGTTTTGATGGAAATTTTACTGTTGCTGGTGATCTTTGCTGCATTCTTTTCTGCAGTACTGTTATGTATCACGAGTTTTGCCCGGAGCTTTAAAGAGGCACAGGCCTATCTGATCCCCTTAATGCTGATTTCGATGGCTCCCGGAATTCTGGGGATGGTACCGGATTTGGAAATGACGCCTTTGTGGGCCGTGATCCCTCTGGCGAATATCGTATTATTGAGCCGTGACTTTCTATTGCATGAAGCAGAACCGACACTGTTTTTTATCTCGGTATTTTCCACATTATTTTATGGCATTGTCGCTCTCAGCCTTGCTGCCCGGATTTTTGGTACAGATACCATTCTCTATCAGAGCGAAACTTCCTGGTCTGATTTCTTTAAACGATCCCGCAAGTCCCATCAATATCCTGCCTTGAACAATGCTATGCTTTGCCTGGCAGTGATGTTTCCGACATTTATCCTCTCGGCCGCATTTGTGGGGCGGCTCAGGGAGATGACCATTTCTCAACGACTTCTGGTTTCAGGAACATTGACCTTTTGCCTGTTTCTGCTGATTCCTATGCTGTTTGCCTGGCTGGGTGGGGTGAATCTGAAGACCGGTTTTCGCTGGTTTAAACCGCGTCTGGTTTCCTGTCTGGGGGCAGTCCTCCTGGGATTTACCTTATGGCCATTCGCTTATGAAATAGAAATTCTGGCATTAACCGATGCGAGAATTGAAACACTTTCGCGCCTGTTTGAATCAATGAAACTTGAACTGGCGGCGGTTCCGTTATGGGTCAAGCTGATCTCGCTGGCTGTCATGCCGGCTGTCTGTGAAGAACTGTTTTTCCGCGGCTATCTGTTAAGCTCACTGCTGCATCGATTTTCCAGTTTATGGGCGATCGTGACCTCCTCACTCCTGTTTGCATTATTTCATGTTATTGTCCGTGATTCACTGTTTATCGAACGCTTTTTCCCCAGCTTTTTTATGGGACTCTGTCTGGCATACGTGAATGTTCGATCTCGCAGTGTCATCCCTGGCATCCTGTTGCACATGATTCATAATGGCCTGCTGATTACCATTGCCAGTTATCAGAATTACTTTGCGGACTGGGAAATCAATATCGAGAATCAGAAGCATTTGCCTGTCAGTTGGCTGGCGGGTTCTCTTCTGGTTGTGGTCATCGGCTTCGCGCTGGTGCGTCTCAGTAATCGCCGACCGTCTATGTCTGCTACTGAAACTCCAGCTGCCGAGATGGTGACCAGTTGACGGCAAATCCGCCTGTCAGTTAGAAAAACTGAATTCTCAGTTTCTTTCCAATCTGAATGTTTTTAGGATTGAGAAGCATCTTTTATTCATTCCAGGACTGGAGAAATAATGGCTTCGAAATGTGTCCTTTTCTTCCTGTTGAGTTTGACTCCCGGATTTCTGTTTGCTGCACAACAGTCTCATCCTAATATTGTGGTGATTCTGGCTGATGATTTCGGTGTGGGGGATATTCAGGCTCATTATCCCCACAATAAAATTTCGACTCCGTATCTGGATCAACTGGTTAAGGAGGGAATGAGTTTTACAGACGCGCATAGCGGGTCGGCAGTCTGTTCTCCTACCCGCTACGGTTTATTGACCGGCCGGTATAGCTGGCGGACCCGCTTGCAGGAATGGGTGATCGCAGCTTATGAGCCTCCACTCATTTCTGAAGATCGACCGACTCTGCCGGGGCTGCTTAAGTCAAGTGGATATCAGACAGCATGTTTCGGGAAGTGGCATCTGGGCTGGAACTGGCCGGGGCCACAATCCAGTCAGATGCTGGAGCAGAAAAACGCACAGTGGAAATATGAATGGGATTTTACAAAACCGATCAAGGGAGGACCTGTCGCGCGGGGGTTCGATTATTTTTTTGGAGTCGACCTTCCCAACCTGCCTCCGTTCACTTTCATTGAAAATGACCATGTATTCGTACAACCGACGGCCGAATTTAAACTCGATCACAGTGAAGGGATCGTATTGCCGCGAGCATTCGTCGGGGCACCAACTGCGCCTGACTGGCGTATGCAGAAGATCTTGCCAGAAATTACCAGGCGAGCTGTAAAGTACATTGAGCAGCGGTCTCAGAAGCAGTCTCCCTTCTTCCTCTATTTTTCCATGACATCTCCGCATGAACCGGTGGTTCCCTCAGCGAAATTCCAGGGAAAAAGCGGGATCGCACCGATTGCCGACTTTGTTATGGAAACGGACTGGTCTGCCGGGCAGGTCATCGAGGCGATTGATCGGGCAGGGATGAAAGACAACACGATTGTGATTTTCACAGCAGATAATGGACACTCCCACTACACCGGCTGGAATGATCTGGTGGAGGCAGGTCATCAACCGAGCGGTCCTTATCGCGGTCATAAGGGAGATATCTGGGAGGGAGGACATCGAGTCCCTCTGGTAGTACGCTGGCCAAAACAGATTCAGGCAGGCAGCAGGAGTCCGCAACTGGTTTGTCTGACAGATCTGCTGGCAACCTGTGCCGAAATTACAGGAGCGGAACTTCCACAGCAGGGAGCGGAAGACAGTATCAGTTTTCTGCCTGCATTACTTGGGAAAAAAGCGAATGTGTCACGCCAGACACTGGTTAACCATTCCAATCATGGCGAATTTGCTTATCGTAATGGTCCCTGGAAACTGGTCTTTAAAATGAGTGGGCGAAATCTGGAACAGTCCCGCGGCAAACCGACGATTGCGGAACTTTATCATCTGGAATCTGATCTCAGCGAAGCACATGATCTGGCAGCGAAACATCCTGAACTCGTCAGACAGATGGCCGCTGATTTTAAAAAGTTAATCGAGCAGGGCAGTAGTCGGGCCGGCCAGAAAGCCGCCAATGATGCACAGGTTCGGTTCGATATCACGCAGAAACAACGCTGGTCACCTGCATTGAACGACTGATCGATTCTATGTGGTTAAGGCGAGGTTTCTTCTTGAGAATCCTCGTTCAGAATCCGATTGCCCCGGATAATGGAATCGCTGCCAAAACGATTCGCGATCTGATCCTTCACCTGATCCAGACGCGAGAATTTCTGTTGATCTTCTTCGTCAAATAACGATTTCTGTTGCCGTGAACCGCTTTGAAAGCCAGTCACGCCAACACCAATCAGCCTGATCGACAGGGGACGGTCCGGTAGCTTCTGCTCCAGCATCAGTAAGGCAGACTGTTCAATTTCTCTGGTGAGGTCCGTTGGCTGAGAGATGGTGATGGACCTTGTAAATGTAGAGAAGTCATCATAGCGTATTTTCAACTGGATCGTTTTGCCACGCAGCTTGTTTTTGCGCAATCGACGTGCGACATCTTCCACCAGACTGATCAGGACTGTTCTCAGTATTTCCTGATCATTGACGTCACTGGAAAAAGTGGTTTCGCGTGAGATTGATTTGGCCTGCCTTTCGGGGACCACGGCCCGATCATCCAGTCCCTGAGCGAGATTCCACAAGTGAGAGCCCTGATCTCCGAACAGTTCCGTCAAGACCGGGAGTTCTAATACTCTCAATTGCGAAATGGTCTGGATGCCCAGTCGATTAAAACGCTGCGTCGCCACTTTTCCAATTCCCCAGACTCGGGAAACAGGAAGCGGGTCGAGAAACTCCTGGATTTGATCTGGATCGACGACTACCAGCCCATCAGGTTTGTCCGCGTCGCTGGCGATTTTGGCGAGGAACTTATTGGGAGCGACTCCGACTGAAGCGATTAAATGCAAACTTTGTCTGACTTCCTGTTTGATTGAAGTTGCAATTTCTCTCCCGTTCCCAAAGAGTAACTGACTGCCGCTGACATCCAGAAATGCTTCATCCAGTGAGAGTGGTTCTACCAGCGGAGTATATTTCCGAAAGATCTTCTGCAGCGATTGTGAGACCTCGGCATAATCGCTCATGCGAACGGGGAAAAAATGTGCCTGTGGGCAGAGTTGCCGGGCCGTTTTCATTGGCATCGCGCTGTGCACACCAAATTTGCGCGCCGGATAGTTGGCAGCGGAAACGACGCCTCTGTGTTCGGCTTGACCTCCGACGATGATGGGCTGCCCCTGCAGTTCGGGGTGGTCCCGCTCCTCGATCGATGCGTAAAACGCGTCCATATCTACGTGAAGGATTGTTCGCATACGGGAAATCGCTGCTGTTCTATTTCTTAATGTCACTTATTAACAGGTCGCGTCCTGTTCAATTCCGCTTTACTATATTTGACTGATTTCGCAGTCATCTTCTGCTTCAGGTCTACTGATTTTCCAGGATTCATTTTAGCATGGATTTCCTGTGAGACGTACAAAAAAGAATAAAGTCAAATCAGATATAAACGCAGCTTGATCTTTGCAAAGCTGTTTCCTTGTGCCTTATAATTGCTGATGATCAGTTCTGTTCCTGCCTGAACGCGATTCACAGTCGTGAATTGTTGTTTCAATACTTAGTCAATAAGGAGTCTTCCGTGAGTAATCAAAAACAGAATCGTCGCGACTTTTTGAAAACTTCCGCCGCTGCCGCCGTCGGTAGCAGTGTTCCCTTCTGGTTCCATATTGACCCTGCCAGTGCCTATAACTTTAAAGCTGCCAATGATCGTCCCGTCGTAGGTTGTATTGGAACAGGCAGCCGCTGGAATGCTATCGGACCGAATGCAATGAAGTACGGAGATGTCATTGCCGTTTGTGATGTCGACTCCGCTCATGCCGGTAAAGCTCACGATAAAGTGAAAGATATTCAGGGTAAAAAGGGGAATAACAAAGAAGTTGCTGTATTCGAAGATTACCGGAAGATTCTCGATAATCCCGACATTGATATTGTCACGATTGTGACAACCGACCACTGGCATACAAAGATCGCCATTGAAGCGATGAAAGCCGGTAAAGATGTTTACTGCGAAAAACCTTTGACGCTGACCATCGATGAAGGGAAGCAGATTATCAAAGCATTGAAAGAAACGGGACGCGTCTTTCAGGTGGGAACGCAGCAGCGTAGTGAAATGGGGCAACGGTTCCTGAATGCTTTGGGAGTTATTAAAGAAGGGCGTCTCGGTGATATCACCGAAGTGGAGTGTGTGATTGGCGGGGTGACTCCCAGCGGTACCATTCCTGTGGCCGAAGTGCCCAAGACTTTGAACTGGGAAAAATGGCTCGGACAGGCTCCGATGACCGATTATCGCTGGAAGGCTGGTGAAGGGGAGAAAGGCCGACCCCAAACACGTTGTCACTATGAATTCCGCTGGTGGTATGAATATTCCGGAGGAAAAATGACCGACTGGGGTGCTCACCATGTGGATATTGCACAATGGGGCATTGGCATGGATCATTCCGGCCCGACTCAGGTCATTCCGATTTCTGCCGAGCATCCGATTCCATTAAAGGATGGGGTGCCGACCAGGGACGATGAATATAACGTTGCTTCCAAGTTTGAAGTGCAGTGTAATTTCCCGAACGATGTCAAAATGACAATCAAGAGCGATGGGCGAAACGGAATCCTGTTTACGGGAACGAAAGGGCGGATGTTTGTCAGTCGTGGTGATCTGACCGGAAAGCCTGTTGAAGACCTTAAGGATAATCCGCTTTCCAGTGATACCATCAAGAAGCTCTATAAAGGTCGTCAGCCCGGCGATCATATGCGCAACTTCTTTGAATGTGTTGAAGCGCGGGAACAACCTATTTCCGACGTGATGACCCATCATCGTGCCATTACAACCTGTCATCTGGCTAATATTGCCATCCGTCTGAATCGTTCTCTGGAATGGGATCCCAAGACAGAGCAGATCATTGGTGATGACGAGGCAAATCAGTGGCAGAGTAGAGAGCAACGTAAAGGCTACGAAACCAACGCGTAGGCTATCGTTGTCATTCAGCAGACAAAGCGCTCGGCCTGGAGGGTGATTCGTTACCCTTCAGGCTATTTTTATTTCTGTGCGTCGACGATCAGAATCGTTCTTCTCTGGTTGTTTCACATCCAGAGGTGGAGTCGAGACTGTAAATCTTCGGGTAAGCGTTTTTTAACCGCATTCATGACCTGGTTATCATGATAGCGCGTGCTGAAGTGAGCCAGAATGATGAATTCATTCTGGAATCGTTCCGCGCGTTCGACGATATCATCCAGGTGCATGTGCCCGAATTTGTGAATTTTTTCCCGACGGTGTTCGGGGCGATAAAATGTCATCTCCGTAATCAGAACTTTGGATTCATACGCGGTTTCGAAATGATCCAGACCGGCAGGGGCGGTGTCTCCCGTGTAGCAGACCAGTGGGACACGAATTTCTTCACTGACCTCAATACCAGAGACGCGGGCATCGCGAATCTCTGTTTCCGGTTTTCCCTGAAATTCAGGTTTCAGTTTTTTTCGGCAGTCCCAGACCTGAAACCCCAGCGAAGGGACGGTGTGTTTTGTCTGGAATGCCGTGACAGCGTGTTCTCTTGAGAGCTGTATTTCTTCTCCATCCGTCAAGCCAATCAGTTCACACTCCATTCGGCCCCGATCCAGTTTCTGCCAGCTTTTCAACATTTTCCAGACGGGGTCTTTGACTTCCTCGGGCAGGTAGATCGTGGGGGGGCTCATTTTCATCATCCGACGACGCGCGACAAAAGCGGGAAGCGCCGCCATGTGATCGAGGTGTGCATGCGTAATGAAAAATACGGCTGTCCCCATGAAAGACCAGGGACTGCCACCGAGGTCAAAGCCCAGTTTGAGTTCAGGGATTCTCCAGTAACTTTGAACGGCGGCCCGTGAGTAGCCTTCTATGGTGAGGCCTTTATATTTCACAGATTGCAGTGGCAGATTTTCGAGCATAATCGTACTGGTGAATTTAAAACTTTTTTAGTGGTCTGAAAACCGGATCAAAATCGCGATGATTTTCTAATTGTTTTTCAGTGGGACGTAATTCTGCGTTTAATCTGGTCAATTTAGACTCAGAAATGGAAAGACTGTCAGATTACCCCAATTCTACCCGCATACCAATAAATACACCGCCGGAATTCGTAAAGGGTTCGAGATTCGGCGGTGTGTTCTCGGTTATATTGATCTGACAGGCAGTGATGACACTTATTTGACGGGAATGGATCGGCCTGTCTGGATACTTTTTGCCTCAGCGTAGCAGATTTTCAGGGCATCTCGGGCAAGTGCTCCCGATAATGCCTCAGGTTCTTCACCACTTTGAAGTGCATCGACGGCTGCCTGTAATTCCAGGGTAAACGCCGCACACCAGGCATCGCCCCCTTTGAGTTTCGGGTGCTTGAGTTGACCATTTTTCGTAATCAAAGTCAGTGGTTGGCTGATAATCCACTCTTTGTTTTTGCCGACTCCCATTGTACCAGCACCAAACAGAACTGTTGCGTCTTCGAAATAGAGTTCATATCCATGCGCAAATTCCAGTCCTCTGGCGGCGATTCCCCCGCTCACACAACTGACTGCCAGGTTCGGATCGTCGTAATCGTAGACAGTATGGACGTGGTTAATGAATCCTTTGTTTTCAATGCCGCGTGAGGTGACTTTTGTGGGCACTCCACACATCAGGCTGATCAGGTGGTTATCATGAATGTGCAGATCGATTCCCCAGCCACCCAGTTTCTGGAAATCTTCGATATTTTCGGACCATTTAGGAGGAGCCATCACGCGGCGGAAATGGGCTGCCAGCAGTTTCCCATATTTATTGCTTCTGACGCATTCTACCGCAAACTGAAATTCAGGGAAAAATGGCAGGACCTGGGCAACCATGAACTTGACCCCTGCTTTTTCCGCGGCTTTCACCATTTTGTTGGCCGCTTTCAGATCAATGGCGATTGGTTTTTCAACAAGTGTATGTTTTCCAGCCTGGATAGAATCCAGTGCTACCTGTTCATGCATCTGGGTGGGCAGGCAGATGTCAACGAGGTCAATATCGGGGTCTGCCAGCAGATCATGGTAATCGCTGTACTGCTTCACCTTGGATAAATCAACCTGGGAACCGCGGGGGCCAAAGTTTCCTTCTATACTGCTCCAGTCTCCTGCCAGCTTTTTGGAATCTCGGGTTGAGATGGCAGTGACTTTCGCTCCTTTGAGTTTTCTGGCTCCTTCAAAATGAGCCATTCCCATAAAACCGATGCCGATAATTCCAATACTAACCATGATGTTCCCCTGGTCATGTGGTCGAAAATCTGAGTTAGTTAACACTGTTGCTAAAGACTGACGACCGTGGCTGCAATCGTCAAGCTTTTCACAATCGGTTTTCAATTTCTTGGACCATCTTTCAGATCGATCTTTCCAGATCGTAAAGCAGATTTCTATTAGAAGGTTGTTTCTGCATTTCTGATTTCGTTGAAAAAAAATCCGCGCCCTGTTTCCAGTATCCTGGATTTCAATGGTGGCGGTGTCGAAGTTGGTCGGCTGGAATCGCGGTTTTGCTGCCCGGTTTTTGTGCAGACGGCTGGTTGCGTAAATATCGGGCACGAATCTGGGGTAAATGGCTGGTTCAGGGGCAGGTTTTGGTGGCTGTGGAGCCTGGTGGGTAATTTTTCAGTCTGGGCTAGACATCAGAAATTGAAAAGTGTTATCATACTGATGTCGACATCGTAGTGATGGCAGTTTGTTGAAAGAGAAGGCTATTTTCAGCAAATTGTCTAGATGAGTACTCTTTAACTACCCTCATCCTGCAAGTTGCTTCAACCTTACTTAGTAAGGTAACAGGGAAGTATGAGGGCCCAGACAACGAAGGATTCGAAAAGAAATGCTTGTATTATCACGAAAGCCCGGTGAACGTATTCGGATTGGCGATGATGTAACCTTGACGATTGTTCGAATCGGCCCTAACTCGGTCAGATTAGGTATTGATGCTCCACGCAGTATGAGTATCGTGCGCGAAGAATTGTGTATTGATTTTTCGGACCTGCCGGAAACAGAACAGTTCTCAGAAGAAGCCTCTTCAACTTAGGTTTGCTGTCTGTCCGTCATCATTTCTTGGGGCGTTCCGTCTCATGTGGTCGCACATTCGTTGCAGATCTGAACGGTGTTGTTCATTAATCGCTTTACGCATCATCCTTAAAAGTCGTCGGCATGTTTGCTGAACCAGAGCAATCCGATTCATCAGCACGCATTACACTGCGCGCGGTCTATCATGGTCGAGTGCAGGGGGTCGGGTTCCGCTACCGCACTGCGCGGCTTGCACAACAGTATCCGGTATCAGGCTATGTAAAAAATCTGGCTGATGGCACTGTGGAACTGGTCGTGCAAACGCAGGACCGGCCGGTTCTAGAGCAGTTTTTTGATGATATGATGCTCACGTTCGCGACGAATGTAACAGATGTTTCTGTGGAAGAAATTGGCTCTGAACCCCACTTTCAGCAGTTTGAGATCCGGCATTAAACTGCATTCGTTTTTTTTGCAGGGGTTGCTGGTCTGTTTAGGCCGAGTCTCATGCAGTGAGAGACTCCCCGGTTCAGAGTGATGCACGTTCCAGCTATGCAATTGAGCAGTTTCAGGTTGGTGTAACGCCAATTTGGCAAATTATAGCGAACATGCCTTCCAGATTGGGGAAATCAGAGCACGAATGACTCTGTATTCTTTACTTTCCCTACCTCTTATCGGTAAAGTAATCAGTACCTTACGGGCTGTTGGCTGTAATTTCAGTTGGATTACGGGAAATTACATAAGTTCAAAAATAAATCCAACATCCTGGTAAATGAAATCGTACATGACAGGGGAGAATCTGCGCCTGGTACTGCGGGTTCTTTTTCGTGGCTTCAATACATTATTAACTGATTGGTGAATGAACGATGGAAAGCCTCCTGGTTTTTTCAGCAGAAACTGTTGATGCAGCTAACATGATGGTTCAATGGTGGTTAACCGGAGCAGGTGTATTGCTCTACCTCGTACTATTGTTCGGGGTGGCGTCATTCACCCAGGCAGGAGTGATTGCCAGAGCCACTACGAAAGAAGCTATTCGCCAGCCGGTGTTCCTGCTCCTGATGGCAATCGGGCTGCTGTTGTTGCTTTTGAATACGTTTCTGCCATTCTTCTCCATGGGAGATGACGTCAAGATGTTGATGGACTGTGGTCTGGCAACGATTCTGATTTGCAGTCTCCTGCTGGCAGTCTGGTCAGCCAGTACCAGTGTCGCCGATGAAATCGAAGGCAAAACTGCAATGACACTGTTGTCGAAACCGATCAATCGTCGTCAGTTTATCATTGGAAAATACCTGGGGATTCTGAAAGCAGTCGTCTGGCTGATGTTACCGATGGTGATCACTTTCCTGCTGCTGGTTTACTTTAAGGTCGGATACGATGCCCGTGAAGCTTCCCGGGATGCTCCCTCTCACGCCGAAAAAATGGCCGCAGTCTGGTTGATTCTGCCTGGTATTCTGTTGATCTATATGGAAGTCGCGATTCTGGCTGCGATCAGTGTCGCCATTTCAACCCGGCTTCCCATGATGGTGAATATGATTATCTGCTTCGGGATCTACATTATTGGTCACCTTACTCCCAATCTGGTGCAGGCCAAGGCCGAGGGGCTGGAGTTTGTGAAATTCACCGGGCAGTTGATCGCTACCATTTTGCCTAACCTGGATAACTTTAACATGTCACCGGCAGTTGCAACGGGAACTGTTGTTCCACCCGTCTATATTGGTCATTCGGCTTTAAGCTGTCTGCTCTATTCCGGAATTGCGATTCTGGTTGCCTTTATCCTTTTTGAAGATCGTGACCTTGCCTGAAAAGCGGGGGCGTACTTTTTATACTCCTGATTTAAAACAGATTCGGTGGGTCTTGTGTCAAATCGTCAGCCCAACGCATTTCATCGTGCTTTCCCTGCACGGGAATTCTTTCGTGGATCTGCCAGATCTGTGTTGTTCTGGTCGCTCGTCAACGGCCTGTTGCTGATCCTGTTACTGGTTGATTTGTTTCTGATCATCGATCTGCTCGACCACCGGGGGCGAATTACTCTCCGTGGAGAACAGAACGTCCAGTTGTTGAAGGAACTCAGGACTGCTCCTGTAAGTTTGCCTGTTGAAAATGAACAGGAAGAACCGGAATCTGAACCTGAGAATGGTCAGGCAGACGCTAAGGACAATGTGCCCGATGGCGCGCCTGAAGCAAAATCGCCTCAGGCTGAAGAAGCACCCCGATTGGAGATGGTGAGTCTGACAGACTCCGGAATTTTGCCCTCGGTCTGGTGGACGTATTCCAAATATCAGATGGGTTTATTACCACAGTTATATCAGCGGGTTCCACTGCTGCAGGAAAACCAGACGGCACTATTCACATTGATCTGTTTTGCTCTGGTGGTTGCCAGTATTCGGGTATTGATCCGCTGGAGATCCCGACAGAAGAGTTTGAAAATCTCGCATCAAGTTTCAATGACCCTGCGGAATATGATCCACCGACAGGCGCTGCGTCTGGGCCCTGGTGATCTGTCTGGTAAAGAGACGGAACAGGCTTTTCAGCTGTTTATCAGGGATGTGGGTACCGTACAGCAGGGGGTGTTTCAATGGGTCTATGGCCAGTCGCGACATCCGGTTACGCTGCTGATTCTCCTGCTGTTTACGATTTCAATAGACTGGAGGCTGACGCTGCAGTGTATGATTCCGCTGGTGGCTGCCTGGTACTTTCTGTTGCAGCATCGCAAGAA
>JAGQQP010000400.1 GCA_020426085.1 Planctomycetaceae bacterium
CTCGAATCAGAAGGACAAGCTGAAAGTTATCAAAAAATGAAACGATTTTTAATGACGTTTCTTTTCCCTGAATCTCACTTGACAAAATTCGTTTCATCATATCTGACAAATGAGTTACGTTTTTATTTTGCTCTGAAAATACGAGTGAGACTCAATCCCATTTCATTTTTCATGCGTCATTCTGACACAGAAAGCTTGTTCTTTTTTTGCAATGAACTTCATTAAAACATCACAAACTAAAACGCTCATTTTTTTCCTTCGGCACGTTTTCGTCGAAAGAATTCCTGAAGAATAGCGCGGCACTCTTCCTGCATCACACCACTGATGACCGTGCTCTGATGATTCAACCGGACATCATTTGTAATCTGAAACAGTGAGTGACACGCGCCCGCTTTTTCATCGCGGGTTCCATAAATGACCAGGGGTAATCGTGACTGAATAATCGCGCCGGCACACATGGGGCAGGGCTCAAGAGTTACATACAGCACACAGTCACTCAGTCGCCAGGTTCCCAGTGATTCCGCTGCCTGCGTGATGGCAATCATTTCCGCATGTGCTGTGGGATCGCTCAACATTTCGCGCTGATTATGTGCTGCAGCGATGATTCGATCCTGATAAACAATCACGGCACCGACGGGGACTTCATCTTCTTCGAATGCGGCGCGAGCTTCATCGTAGGCATATCGCATCCAGCGCGAGTGCAGCTGCAACAGATCCCGGTCGCCGGGAGAGATTTCGGAGTCATCGGGTCGATCAATCATCACACTACATCTCTTACAGAAAAAGGAAGGTCCATCCTGCACAACATAATCCAGAATCGTCTGGAAATAAAGTCGCTTCCATCAGGTTCCAGTCTGAAACCTGCAATGACTTTTTTCCTTGAAGAAATCTTTCCTCGAATACCGGCTGTCCGTTTGTGATTCAATAGTAAACTGGCTTAAAATAATGGCAAGAACTTACCTCCTCGATTTTCCTCCTGCCCTGCAATAAGGTGACGACACATGCGTGGAACTCTGATCTGTATTTCAACACTGCTGGTTCTGGGTTATCTGCTGTACTCTTCCAATGACAGTCAATCACAAATCAGTCCCGCTCCAGTCCAGCCTGCAGTCGTAACAACCGTCAAATCTTTTGGAGCCACCGGCGACGGTAAAACAGATGACTCAGCTGCACTCCAGCGGGCCGTCGATTCCAAAATCGGCCAGATCACCTTCCCCAAAGGTGTCTACCGCATCACCAAAACCATTAATATCAACCTGGATCAGCTGGGACCAACCTCACTCAGTTCTGATGGCACGGCCACCATCATCATGGCGGGGGCCGGTCCTGCGTTTCGATTCATTGGCACACATGAAGGAACCGCCAGTCCGGATACCGTCAAAGAAAACGTCTGGCTCAATCAGCGTTCGCCGCTGGTCGATGGACTGGAAATTGTGGGAGATCATCCGGAGTCCTGCGGCGTGGAAGCGACCGGGACCATGCAGATCACACTCACACGTCTGACGATCCGCCGCACTCTGCATGCGATTCACTTTGTGAAACGCAACCGGAATGTCATCGTTTCGAACTGTCACCTTTACGAGAACCGCGGCGCGGGCGTTTATTACGATCACGTCAGTATTCATCAGTCGAATATCGTTGGCTGTCATATTTCTTATAACGCAGGTGGTGGCGTGGTTGTCGACAAAGGGGATATCCGCAACATTCATATCGGCACCTGTGATATTGAAGGTAACATGGGTGGCAAAGATTCACCGCCGGCAGCAAACGTACTCATCGACTCTGAAGGAGCAATGGTCGGGGAAATCGCCATCGTGGGTTGTACGATTCAGCATGACCACTATGCCCCCGGCTCGGCGAACATTCGCATCAACGAAAATGCCTGGATCCGCCCGCATTCTGACGAACACCGGGACGGTAATATCACTATCGCCGACAACGTGCTTTCCGATGTGCAGACCAATATCGAAATCACGAGTGCCCGTGGCGTCACCGTTACCGGCAACACCATGTGGAAAGGTTACACGCACAACATCCGCGTGCATGACTGCAACAATATTCTGATTTCCAACAATGTACTCGACCGCAATCCCCGCTATCACTACAAAGATGGTGCCACAGCTCAGGTCGGTATGTTGTTGACCAACTGCGATGGAATCACCCTCAGCGGCAATCACATCAATGGCACGGGAGATGTAACAGCGGCGCTGGAAATTCGTGATTCCCGACGAATGAATATTACCGGGTGTACAATCCTTGATTACTCCACCACGGGACTCCTGTTGAAAAACGTGACCGACAGCCGCGTTTCAGATTGTCTGATTCGCACCGATCTGCCAGGCAGCGAAGATGCTCAAGCCGTCCAGATCATCGGCGGCAAGGATAATCAAATCGTGAACAACCTTTATAAAAAGTAATCTGTAAATAGAGTCTCAAGTTCACTAGCCGCGCCCCCTTCGTCACATCAAAATGAGATGTTGTGTCCGATCTGAATCAGTTTGACTCAGGTTCGGGTACTGCTATGATAAGCGGTCCCGCTAAAGAACGATCAGGTGAGATTTCTACTGGAAATCGCCGGTCATTCCTGTTATTTATTTCGTCGCTCGAGGAGTCTGTTTATGTCCCATCTGTCACGCCGCAACTTCCTGAAAAAATCGGTCTTCAGTGGTCTCTTTATGGGCCTGACTGCAAAGAGCTATCGCTCCACCTTTGCGGCTGTCCCGCCCAGCGAACGCGTACGGATCGGCATGATCGGCGTCGGCAATCAGGGTGGCCCGCGGAACAATATGAAGTACTTCCTCAACAACATCGAAGCACTTTGTGATCTCGACCAGAACTACCTGTCAGAAGCAGACGCCTATCTGAAAAAGAACGCCAACAAGTCGGCCATGAAGACCGACGATTATCGCCGACTGCTCGATTCCAAAGACCTCGACGCTGTCGTTGTCACTGTTCCCGACCAGTGGCACGCCAAGATGACCGTCGAAGCCTGCCGCGCCGGCAAAGATGTCTATTGCGAAAAACCGCTGACACTCGTGGTGGATGAAGGCCCCGTGATGATTGACGAGGCGCGGAAACACAAACGGGTCGTTCAGACCGGAACCATGCAACGCAGCGGCAAGGAATTCAAACTGGCCGTCGACCTGGTGCAGTCGGGTCTGCTGGGTAAGATTCACACCGTGAACGTCACCCTGCCCGGTCCTAACTGGATCGCGCGAGCCGGCAAACCGGTTCCCGACAGTGCGCCGCCGCAAGGCTTCGACTTTGACCGCTGGCTGGGACCGGCACCAGAGCGCCCCTACAACAAAAATCGTGTGCACTACCTGTTCCGCTTCTTCTGGGATTACAGTGGCGGTCAGCAGACCAATTTTGGTGCCCACCATCTGGACATCGCCCAGTGGGGACTCGGCATGGATGAAAGTGGTCCCGTGAGTGCAGAAGGATCGGCGACCTTCAACCCCGATGGCTGGTATGAAACTCCCGATACCACCAACATCAAATACACGTATGATAATGGCATCGTGATGAACTGTCGCCAGGTTCCCGGCACTCCGAGTAAAAAACAGGGAACGGAATTCGTCGGCGAAAAGGGAAGCCTGTTCGTCTATCGCGGTGGCATCATTGCGAATCCGCCTGAGCTGTTGAAAGAAGTCGATGTGCCCAAGATTGTGAACCGTGATGCGAACATCGCCCACGTCAACAATTTCATTGAGTGTATCAAGACCCGCGAAAAGCCGGCCGCCGACATCAGCATTGGACACCGTTCCGCCACAGTATGTCACCTCGGTAACATCGCGGTCCGAACCGGCAAGAAGATCCAGTGGGATCCCAAACAGGAGACCATTGTCGGTGATGCCGACGCCGCCAAATGGCTCTCGAAAGAATACCGCAAACCTTACGAACTGGTGTAAAGCCGTTTTTCGGATTCCAATCAACTGTAGGGGTAGACCCATGTGTCTACCCGCGGTATCGACTTTTCAGAGAGTTGGTATTCGAATAGTTTCGCTGTTTCCTTCGAAAGAGCAAATCGGGATTGAATCTCGCAAGGCGGGCCGACACATGGGTCGGCCCCTACATCCAGTCAGATGATCCTAATCTGACACGAAGCCCTGGTTCTCTCCCATCTATTCACAGTAGCAGAAGCCTTTAGAGAAATTTCACCCCAGCCCGAATTTATTAACTTTCTTCAGTAGCGACTCGATTTTGATTCTGCTTACAATGAGGGAAACGTTCCTCCTGTTTCCCCACCTGATCAAGATCGAGTTTTCCCATGAAGATGCGCTTCCTGCTTTGCCATGCTGTCACACTTTGTGTCCTGGTTCTTACCACAACAAACCTCCAGGCGGCTGAAATGCCCCAGGTGAAAGTCGGTTTCGTCGAACGTGACATCACGCCGGAAATCGGCATGGAACAGCCGGGCGGTTACGGGAAATCGTTTCATCGTTCGTTTCACGATCCCTGTAAGGTGCGGGCGGCAGTATTCGACAACGGCAAGAACGTGGTTGCGGTCGTGAGCCTGGACGCATTATTTATTCGGCGGGTCACCGTGGATGAGATCCGCCAGCGGGTTGAAGCTAAAAGCAAGATTCCCGCGAACTCGATTCTACTGCACGCGACACACTCGCACTCTTCAGGGCCCATGG
>JAGQQP010000401.1 GCA_020426085.1 Planctomycetaceae bacterium
TTCGAAGCGGCACAGGTCAAGGATGGTCAGACCTTCTCGATCGCAGCAGATGCACCCCGCTTCCGCCTGCATCTGAAAGAGGACGAGATCAACGCGGGTCAGGAATGTTTCGTCAACCCGTATGGACGATTTCTGCTCGAACCGCTGTAGCGTGAAACTGAAGTTTTCTCTGATCAACAGGTAGAAGCGTGGTTGGAAACGATTGTTGATCCGTAATGACAGATCGATTTGAGTAAAAGCAAATTCCGATGCAACTGACCGAACATATTATTACCGACTCGACAGGCGAATATACGCGCGATCTCTGGTTGATGACCGCACCGACTGACGAGCCACATCGGTTGTGTGTCTTTCTCGACGCCGAGCATTATCTGCGCGATATGGATTGCCCGCCTGTGATTTCCGGGTTGATACAAAACGGTCTCATACCGCCGGTGTCGTGTGTGTTTATTTCGCATGTGAGTAGTACAGCCCGACAGCAGGATTATCTCTGGAATGAGCGGTATGCACGGTTCATTGCGGAAGATGTGGTCGCCTGGTGTACCGAGCGGGCGAACGTACAGACTGCTGGCAACGTGATGTGCGGGTTGAGTCTGAGTGGACTGGCGGGAGCACTGATCGCATTACTCTACCCGGAACGGTTTCCGGATGTGCTGTGTCAGTCCGGTTCGTTCTGGTGGCTGGCGCAGCAGGAACATTCACTGCCGAAAACCAGCGTGAAGTTCTGGTTGAGCGTGGGGGATCAGGAGACGGAGACCGGAGTCACACATGCACCGCTGGGACTGTTCCAGGAAGTGTCGCAGATTGCCGGAGTCGAGTGGGTAGCCTCGCGACTGCAGAGTCTGGGAGCGACCGTGAAATACCGCCAATACGCGGGAGGCCACGCGATTGCCCCCTGGCGCGAAGAGCTGTCTCTCGCGCTTCCCTGGTTGCTGTCTTCAACTGAAAAAAACGAATAAGTCCAGATTCGTGTTGAAGTTGTGGTGACAGTCAGGGTATTCTCAACAGATGCAGATCTGAAAAACAGCAGCGAAATTTCACCCGGGAACAGGAAGCAGGGAGTCAGCAGGGATGAAGTATGCAGGGTTCTGGATTCGGGCGGTCGCCTACGCGATTGATATCGTCCCGATCGTTCTCGTTGTGGTGACGATCTTTTATTATTACACGGATTTCGGGCAGACATGGATCACCTATCGGGCGGATCGTGACAACGTGGATGCGCGCGTTCAGTTCATGTCGGAACGAAACTGGATCCGCGAAAGTTCGTTTGGTGTCTGGCTCGTTTATTGTGCGTTGATGGAAAGTTCGCCTTTTCAGGGCACTCTGGGGAAACGGCTGGTGGGAATCCGTGTGGTAGACCGGCTGGGCAACCGGATTACCTTTAGCTGCTCGATTATTCGAAATCTGTCTAAAATTACGTCCTATCTACCATTTCTCATGGGCTTTTTCTGGATCGCCGGTTCCCGGCAGAAACATGGCTGGCATGACATGCTGGCAAAAACGGATGTGGTTTATGGAGAATCCCGGTTGCAGGAACATTTTGAATGATTCCTTTTTGTACTGATTAGCAGCAGTGTTTGTAACTTGACTTCAGGGCGCGCTCTCAAAATCTGGAGGATTGATTATGAGACACTATGAAACATCAGACGCGATTCGCGAGATGATCGCTTATTTTCTGCCTTACTGTGATGATAAAATCACATTGCAGATTCTGCTCAGAATGAGTGAGTGCCTGGAGCCCTGGGATGAAGCCGGTATGCTGTATGAACGCATCAGAAAAAAAACGGTCAGCGCCAGTAAGCAGAACGACCCGCGCGCGACTGCCCAATATAAATTTGAAGAGATCTGTGCCAAAACACTCTACAATATGTCGAAACCAGATTCTCCTTTCAGCGATGATGTCCCCTTCTGGGTGATCCCGCTGGGATTTCGTTTTGCCTGTGAACTGGAATTGCCGGATCCTTATGGGTTTACTTCGCATCTCGATGATGATTCGGATCAGCGTTTCCGGTTCATGTGAAAGGTGCCACTGTCTATTTTATTTCGCGATTCCCTGCGCGTCAGTTTAATAACGCATTCGTATCTGTTCAGTCAAAAGAGTTACCTCCTCAGGGAGAGGTGAATATAAAAGGAGTTTCAATGGATGACCACGATCCGTTTAATGAGCCCGAGACGGTATCCGCGAGAGCACGGGAGTTAATGCCCGAAGAGTTTTTCTGGGATTGTGCCGATGAGTCTGCTCCCTTCGGAAGCGATGAAGGCTTTGATGCCTATTATGAATGGCGTGATTGGCGCGAAGAGCACCCGACTCGAAATCTCTGCGAATGTCTGTCCTGGATTCTGGAGGGAAGAGAAGCAGACTACAACCCCTCTCTTTACACCGACGAACAGATTCAACAAGACCTTGATGATCCCGGGGAAGCATTCCTGGCGGAAAGTTATGATATCTTTACCCTGGATACAACCATCATTGCGAGTGGACTGGGGCAGTTGCTGGATGAGGGCCGGATTGACGCAGAGGCAAAGCCGCTGCTCATGGTGGCTGTTCGACGTCAGCTCCATCCTTTAATCTGTTTTGATGTTCACAGAAAAACCATCATGGAAGCGATTGAGCGAGTAATCCAGGCAGCCTGAGTTGCAGGAGTAGGGATCGGGATGGTTGGACATTCCACACTGCAACGCTTTGACAGGGAGCATGTGATGGATTTGCTGTTACATTGAATTGAGGGGTTCGCGTAAAAGCGATGGATTTACAACTTGAAAGAGAACTATATGAACGTTTTTTACACAAAGAGAAAGTCGATCGATTTCTTTGGATGCTGAAATCGCCTGAACGGCGAGAGCGAATTTTTGATGAGCTGCGGGACACTCGTTATTTTAATGAGGAATCATACGAAGAATTATCAGGTCAGGATAAAAATCCGACCATGATTATAGATCGTCTCAAGAAGCTTGGGGTCAGGAATTTAGTCTATGTCATCAGTAGCGATGACGATGATGATGGGACCGAGCAAGTTCTGGAACCATTTATCAACACAAAAATATGGCAGACTGAAGAGGTGCTTGGCTACTGCAAGAAGTCGAAAGTGGGCTTCTTTAAAAATCATGAAGGCTGGTTTTATCTACTTTGTAAGAGTAAATAGCATTTGATAGGGGTCCGTTTTTCTAATGATCAAATCGAATGATCGCTACCTGGAGAAGTGGAGTATCGCCGAAACTGCCGATAGTTCTGATCGTCTGAATTGAGATCGTGTTATCATATCAGCGGTTAAGAGGCTGAAGGCAGGAGACGGGCGGCAGAAGCTGAGATTACACAATTCAACTACTTTAATTTTCAGAACCTGAATTGTATGATAGGCGTGTCTGCCGGAGCGGGGCTTGCGTTTTGAGTTCTGTTGTCGGCATGTGTCTTTATGATCAGAGTTGGAAACATGGCATCACCATCACAGTCCCTGGCGCAGGAGCGGTTGTCCGCCGAAGAAGTGGAAAAATTCGAGCAGGACGGGTACCTCATTTTACGTAATCTCTGTCCCGAATCGTTGCGGCAGGAGATGCTGGCGGCGACAAAGGATGGGTTGTCACGGGTGGTGGAGCCGGTCGAGTATGAAGCCGACGTGGAATATCCCGGTTCCCCCAGTTCGCGGAACGTCGCTGGTGGCGAGACGGTGCGGCGGCTCTTGCAGGCACACAGTCGCGGGATGAGTTTCACGCATCTGGTGAATCATCCGGCGCTGGTGAATCGGTTATCGCAGTTGCTGGGTTCGGATTACGTGATGCCGCTGGCACATCATAACTGCATCATGACCAAGCAGCCTGAGTTCAGCAGCGACACGATGTGGCATCAGGACATCCGCTTCTGGTCTTTTGAGCGGAAAGAGCTGATCAGCGTCTGGGTGGCGCTGGGTGAAGAGAACACAGACAATGGCTGCCTGAAAGTCATCCCGGGGACGCATCGCATGAATTTCGAACCGCATCGCCTGGACGAGCGGATTTTTCTGCGACCCGATCTGCCGGAAAACCAGGAGTTGATACAGACCAGTGTGTCTGCGGAACTGCATCCGGGAGATGTCCTGTTTTTCCACTGCCGTACGTTTCACGCAGCGACCCGTAATTTTACCGACCAGGCCAAGTTCTCGGTGGTCTTCACGTTTCGACCTGCCGATAATCCGCCGCTCACAGGCACGCGTTCCGCCAGTCTGCCGGAACTGGTGATTCATACGAATCCGTAAGAACGTTTTCGTTATTTCGCGTGGCTTGAATCGAGTTCGGGTTGCGGCTTGGCTTCGAGGAACTGGGCAGCACCGAGGTATTTTCCCCAGGAACCGAAGTAGCCGCGATAGAGCATGATCAGGTAAGCGGGCACGATGATAGGGCGGATGATGAAGGTGTCGAGCAGCACGCCGAACGCGAGGGCAAAGCCGAGCTGCTGCATGCCAACCAGGGTCCCCGCCATCAGTGAGGAGAAGGTGCCTGCCATGATAATCCCGCAACTGGAGATGATGCCGCCGGTACTTTTCAGAGCGGAGATCACGCCGTCAACGGGGTCTTTGGTTTTCTGTTCTTCATCGATGCGGGTAATCAGGTAGATGTTATAGTCTTCACCAACGGCAATCAGGATGGTGAAGAGGAA
>JAGQQP010000402.1 GCA_020426085.1 Planctomycetaceae bacterium
TAAGAGATATCGAGCAGGAAAGCATGCTCAAACATGAGGTGTTCTCAGAAAAGACTGACCCTGTCGAATCTCGTTACGCAGGTCATTCTATGCAGGCTAATTCACCGAAACAACCATTATCAAAGCAGATGTGGTGGTATTCAGCCCGATTTTCGAAAGTATTAAGAACCTTCCGCAATCAGCCACCCGTCTGCCGGGCATCGGGCTCGGCAGGCTTCCAGTATTCAGGGAGCCCCTGTTTCGTCTCGATCAGAATTTCCAGTATAGCCCGCCGGTCTGCGGCACTGAGGTGGGCATATTCACTGCTTTGATCCTTGCCTGTCAGAATTTCCCAAAGTCGACGATACACCACATCCAGCACTGGTCGCGGCAGTTGATCGAACGATTCAGAATAAATCAGGTAACTGCACGGATACCGAAACAGGCGGCGTTTCAGATCAAATTCCCGCAGCGAGCGTCCCTGTTTATCCCGGGGACCTGACCGGGAGAACTCCGATTCAAATCGGGACGTTCCCCGTATCTGATCGTCCAGCTGCAGCTCGTCAACAAACAGCATGTAATCCACCAGTCGATTCGCTGCGCTCTCATAACGGCGTTTTGTACTGTCACTCTGAAATGTCGCTTCGCGTTCCAGCATTCGATTCATCACAGTAGCATCCCGCTCGGTAATGCGACCTTCAATCTGTGCCCGGGTAATCAGGTTATGCATCTTCACCTGATGCTCCAGAACCATCAGCGACACAATATCGCTGTGAGGCGACAGATAGGCGCTGGTATCAAACCACTTCTCCAGGTCAACAGCGTTCGCCCCTGGTTCGCGATTCAATTTGCGGGAACTGTCCCCCTGGCGAAAGATCAGGTTCCCCATGTGACGCATTTCCCCATGTGTGCCCGTCACATACCAGCCCCCCCATCGCTCAGAAAACGGGCTGGAATGATCGCTGCGAAATGTTCCCTCCCGAAATTCGGGCATCCCGTCCGGACCGGGATAGACCGAGCGCATGATATGTCCGGGAACCCCCTGCGTCATCGAAGACGCATGGCATTGAGTACATTCAAAGGTCTTGCGCACAAATTTGGGATGCGATGTCTGCGATTGAGACATG
The DNA here is from genome assembly GCA_020426085.1 of Planctomycetaceae bacterium. Classification (GTDB taxonomy): domain Bacteria; phylum Planctomycetota; class Planctomycetia; order Planctomycetales; family Planctomycetaceae; genus Gimesia. Next base: position 1,107 of record JAGQQP010000402.1, read on the forward strand.
GTATAAAACACGGTCCCCAGCTTCGGATCACTGGCAGAGACTTCGAGTACAGATCCCCCCTGCACATATCCCACATACAGGTCATCATTAAAATATAATGCGCGCGGCGACTGCGGATCGATATGCTTCACCTGCAGACTCGTCTTGGAAAACACCAGCGTCTGAGAAGAAATCGGTATCTTCAATGCCTCCAGGACCGCAGGCAGATAACCAATCCGGTTCTTTCGTTCATAGGCCAGCTTGATTTCACCCGCATCCAGGCGTTTCTGAAATCGGGAAATCAGATTGTCAGGTTCAGCCTTATTGTAATTGATAGGTGCTTCTTCAAAACTGAGCTGGGCTGAAACAACTGTTGGAACGAGTAGACAACCTGCCAGCAGACCCGCTGTCAAAATCACCCGCTGCAAAGTTTTTGAGACCCGGTTTAATTCTTCACAATGATACATCGGCATGCTACTCTATTGACTCAATGGCAGGAGCCTGGCTTTGCTGTTAGAAGATCAGACAGCATTAACAGACTGGAAACAGGCAGGAACACAAACTATATCGGACAACTTTGTCCATTTTAATTACTACTTCGGCCCTGTCAACTCAATTTTTAATCAGATTAACCCACTTGAGACCGGGACGCTACCAGAGTCAGTCGATTCCCTCAAAATCTTCGTCCCATTCAACAACGCTCTCACCGGTCAACCAGGAAACAGATATCATGCCTCAACCTCTTGTCCGCATTCAACTTACTCTGATAATCATTCTACTGACCAACCTGCTGTCATTTCCCACTCCAGTCGAAGCAGCTCCTCCAATTCGAATTCAACTGATCGGCGATTCCACGGTCTCGACATACAACAATCCTCCCAAAGACCGTCCCGACATGACCGGCTGGGGGCAGATCTTTGGCGAATACTTTTACCAATAATGTCACCATTTTGAATCGGGCCGCCTCAGGTCGCAGTTCCAGCAGTTTCATCCGGGAAGGGCGCTGGAAAAAAGCACTGGAAGAAAAGCCTGACTACCTCTTCATTCAGTTCGGCCACAACGACTGTCCCGGCAAAGGAGATCGTGAAACAGATCCTGCGACAACTTATCAGCAGTACCTGAAACAGTATATCGATGAAGCACGGGCTGCGAACATCAAACCGATCCTGGTCACTCCCATGACCCGCAGGCGTTTTGAAAACGGACAGATCTGGACCATCCTGCGGCCTTATGCAGACGCGATGATCAAAGTCGGCAAAGAGAAGAATGTCCCCGTTATCGATCTGCACAAAAAGAGTGTGGCGCTGTTCAATCAACTGGGAGACTCAGGGAGCAGCGACTTCAGTGCCAGTAATTCCGATCGCACACACTTCTCACGTAAGGGAGCACTCGAAATCGCGCGACTTGTCGCGGAAGAAATTCCCGTAACGGTTCCTGAATTGAGACCCTATCTGAAACAACCCACACCCAAAAAAGATTGAGGCGCGAACCCTACTCAACAGAGGAAGCGGTCTCACATGAACGTGCATTTGTTGCACGGTGACACACTCAGGCGCGATACGGTCGCTTCTCTCAGTTTTCGATACTCGGGAGAGTTGTAAATTTCCAGCACATGCTGGTCATTCACATTTCCGATCGAATATTCTGCCTGCCCGTCAGCACAACAATGGGCCACCTCACCGGTCGCCGTAATCGAAAGTTCGAACCAGCGTTCACAACCCATGTTGGGAACTTCATTGACGGTTAACCCTTCAACCTGTCCGGTCCACGCCATCCGGGGGAATACATTCGATCTGAACAGCGGATAATGAATACTGCACCACTGCACAAATTCCTGATCCGCTGGCGTTCCATCACCCACGCGTGAGAGTACAACTCCAAAATAAACATCACCTTCGGCAAAGATATCGTGAATCATCTCCAGTCGCTGGATGGTTCGCTGATAAGGCAGCCCCATCACGCGTTCGTACTCCGCTTCACGGTGGTCATTAAACGAAATCCAGAGGTAGGCAATGTTTTTAATTTCCTGTAACGCTTCCAGCTTGCCTTCCGTGATCGCCGATGCGTTGGACGTCAACGTGATCTTCGCCTGAGGCAGTAAGTGATTGATTTTTTCCAGTGTGTCAAACAGACGCGTATCCAGAAACGGTTCGCTGACTTTGAACGGTGAGATCTGAAAGTTCATTTCCGGGGGAATCTCGGTCAGTTCGTTCAGCACCTTATCGATGAGCTCGTCACTCATCTTCGTATGCTTACGGTTCAGATTGGGATAGGGGCAGAAATTACAACTCGCATTACACCGTGCCAGCGTCTCCAGATGCACGTGGCGGGGATAGTCCAGATAATGAGAATGACGCATCCGGGCAATGCCGGCGTCATACTCGGCTCGTTGTTGGCTGTACTGATAAGGGCTGAGAATATCCAGCATATCGATGATTCTTCCTTGAATCCGGGATTTGCAATGAACCCTGCTGCGCAAGCACTGCAGACAACCTGAGTTGTGTAAATAAGAGTTCGGTCGCCTATACATTTGCGGCCTGCGACTTCCCTGGTTCGCACTGCTGCAAAACTCTCATTCCGCTCCGGAATTCCAAAACCGGTATTATTCCATTGTCGGCTCATTTTAGTATGATTCATGAAAGAATTCTGCCATACTCAAAACACAAAAACACACCTAACCTGAATCACTGAAAGCAGTTACAAGATGCATCATTTTTCCGATCGACTGAATGCCGCCATTCAGAAGAAGAAAACCCCCGCTCTGGTCGGCCTCGATCCCCGTTTTGACTGGCTCCCCGCCGATATCGTCAGCAATGCGAACAAGAATCATCACAGTCAGGCAGAGATCGTAGCAGCTGCCTTTGAAGAGTTCTGCCTCCGTATCATCGATGTGGTCGCGCCGCTTGTCCCTGCAGTCAAACCGCAGGCGGCTTTCTTTGAAGAATGGGGGCCCGCCGGCTGTGCCGCTCTGCAGCGTGTCATCCTGAAAGCCCGCGAAGCCGGCCTCGTCGTGATCTGTGATGCCAAACGGGGCGACATCGGTTCCACTGCTGAAGCGTATGCCCGCGGCTACCTTGCCGGTGAAAATCCGGAATCTGCGATCTGGGCCGCCGACTGTCTGACCGTGAACCCTTACCTGGGGAGTGATACACTCGAACCGTTCGTCAATGTCGCCGTCGAACGGGGTGCCGGGATTTATGTTCTTGTCCGCACCAGTAATCCCGGAGCGGGCACATTTCAGGATCGAAAAACGGATGGTATCAATCTCTACGAATGCGTCGCCTCCGTCGTTGAAGAACTGGCCCTCAAAACCAAAGGGGACGGCAACTACGGATCTATCGGTGCCGTCGTGGGTGCGACTTATCCCGAAGAACTCAATCAGCTGCGTGCTCTGATGCCACACACTCCCCTGCTCGTTCCCGGGTATGGCAGTCAGGGCGCAGGTGCCGGCGATGTCGCGGGGGCCTTTGACGAACAGGGCCTGGGTGCGATCATCAACAGCTCGCGAGGCATCAACTTCGCAATCCGCAAAG
>JAGQQP010000403.1 GCA_020426085.1 Planctomycetaceae bacterium
GGTACGACTTCAGAAACTGACCGACTGGATCGAACAGATTGAACTCAGACAGGAGCCCCTGGTACGGAAAGAGTTGACTCCGGTCGAACTGTATTCCAGCCGCAAGATGATCGACTCGCTGTTGACGGCGACTCCGGAAGAGGCTCGCGCCATTCGGGAACGTCTGGCGCGTTTTGGTCGACTACTGCTCCCGGAAGTGACCACCCGGTTGAAATCCGTCGAAACGGACCTGGAGCGGGAACGCTTAACCGCGCTGCGTTACAGGCTGGTCGCACCCGACAGGCTGATACTGGAATGGCCCGGCGGCATCGATCGTCTGGCGGCGACTGATGTGTCGGTCCGGCACAGTGCCATCGATGAACTCTCCAAACGTGCTACTGCGCGTGAGCAGGAACTGCTGCTGGAACTTTTCACTGACCCGGCTCCGCTTGTTAGGGAGATCAGTCTGCGGACGTTGACCGCCGTAGGAGGGACTTCGACCAATCAGGCACTGATCCGGCTGTTGAATGATCCCGAGCCTAATGTCCGTGCTGCGGTACTGAAACAGCTTTCTGAAAATCCATCTGCCAGCATTATTCCCGATATCGCCGCGTATGTTGAACAGGAAAAAGATCCGGATCTAGTGGTGCATGCGGTGCGACTCTTTCGCGAGGCGAAAGGCAATGCGTCCGCGGAAGCGCTGGTCAAACTGTTTTCGCATTCCAGCTGGCGAGTGCGGGCAGAAGCCGCTGAAGCGATCACCAAGGTCGTGGGACGTTACTCTCCTCAGAAAGAATTACATGCTGATGTCTTTATGGCCCTGGTCAAGCTGCTGGACGACAAAGACAGCTTTGTGGTCAGCCGTGCGGTCGATGCACTGTCTGAGGCCGACCTTGTGGTGGCAGTCGACCCTCTGGTCAAAGTGGCGTCGCGACATCCGGACCTGGCGACCTCTGTCATTAAAGCGCTTTCCAAGGGAGAAAAGCAGAGCGTCAAAGCGATTCCTTATCTGCGGAAGTTCTGCAAGCACAAATCACCGGAAGTCCGGGCTGCGGCAATTACCGGTTTGTGTTCGCTCGTATCCTCCAAAGCGCGGGCGGAACTGGGGGTATTACTGGCTGATCCGGAGAGTTCCGTACGGACGGCTGCTGCAGATGCCTTGTTTGAAATGATGAGTTATGAACCAATCCCTGCCTCCGTTGCGATCCAGGATTCCTCTTTTTCAGGATCGATTCTCAGCAAACTGAATTCTGCCCTGGCCAACAAAACCGCCACCAGGGAGGTGGAGAAAGAGGACTCAGAAACTGCAGACCAGCCACAGAGTACAGAGATTCCGAATTTACAACACACGCAGGCATACGAAAAGACCCTGCAGTCCATCCGGAAAGGAAAATACAGGGAAGAGTGGATGTTTGAAATGGTGCCTCTGCTGGAACCTATGTTGAATCAGAAAATGGTGGAGGAGCAACTGGCTGCCGCCAAGGCTCTGATCGGTCTGGGGAAGGATCAGCATGCTGTTCCGAGAATACGCGAGATTATAAAATCGCATCCGGAGTACATTAACAGTATCGCCAATGTGCTCCCCTGGCTTTTATGGGATGATCGCGTTTCCCTCTTTGTAGAAATAACCCAGGTGGCTCCCGCCCCATCAGATTTGTATGAAACAGTCCAGCGGATGGCGAACCCTCGCGATTACCGGACCGTGAATGAGTTCTGGAAATTACTGTCCCGTCAGGATATGGACGCCGAGTTAGCTTTTATGATTATCAGAAACTTCAGACAGATTTATTTTGACCAGCCCTACTACGATTTCGATGATTTTTCTCCCAGCGCCAAAAAACGGGTTGTGGTAGATGTGATTCCCCATATTCAGTCGGGAACCTTCTGGCAGAGAACCGTTGCTTTAGCGATGTTGCTGTCCGTTTCCCGTGAAGAAGTCGAGAAATATTCCGAATCTCTACTTGCGGATCAATCTACTTCAGAACCACTCCGCGAAGTGGCCTTTCATGTTTACCTGGTTGCCCAATCCAAGACCCAGGCCAGGAAAACCGCGATCAAGGAACTTTCTGAAAAGAATCCGGTATTGCGCAAAACAGCGCTCGCTTATCTGAGTATGGGGCCCGATGCAGTTTCGTCCGTGGTAGACAATAAACTGGCGTTGGAATTCTATCGTCCCGAAAAAGGCATTTCGAAGCAGTGGGGGCTGCCGATTATTCCTGAAGCTCCTGATGGTCTCGACCCTCAACTATTGAAGCCGCTCTTGAAATCGGATGATCCCCAGGTCGCGGCTTATGCCGGATACCTTCTGACGCTCTTGGATGATCCGGAGGGGGTATCTATTCTGCTGGATTTCTGGAACCATTCTGGAACACGGGACCTGCGCTGGGCGCAACTGGTTTACAGTGCAATCGCCTACAAAAACGAGATCTCGCAGATACCGTTGTTGACCGCTATTTATGAGCAGCAGATTAAACCTGAACGGTATAGTTATGACTCGTTGAAGGAGTTTTACTGGACGATTCGAATCATGACGGGCCCCGATATTCTCGCGTTGCGGAAACGGATTCGTGAAGAATACGGAATGGATCGGCTGCGATAAAGCAGGACGTAAATAACTTGACCTCAAATAAATTTTAAAATGTCTCAACTGATGGCAAGAGAGGGACTGTGATGAAAACTGTAACAATTCGTACATTGATAGTTGTTTTACTGTTTATCACCGGAAAACCTGTATTTTCTCAATTTGGGGGTGGTGCAATATTGGGAGCTGAGGCAGGGACTGTTTCGGGGAACGGCACGGTTGTTATTGAGAAAACACCGGCTGTCATGCGTATGCAGGTCGACCTGCTCTCCAAGGCCAGTTCACTGGAAGAGGCATTAGCCGGTCTCAAGGAGCGAGTCGAAGCCGCTCGCGCCCAGCTTGCCGCTTTTGGGGTCGATAAAGCATCGATCAAACTGGGTGAGCCAAAACTTTCGGCGGGTAAAAATGACAGGCAGCAGCAGATGGAGGCGGTTCTTGCCGAAAGGATGAGAAGTCTGAATCGGGGGGGGGCACAGAAAAATGCTGCTCCCAGCACACCGGTAACGGTTTCTGTGGAACTGACTGCAGAATGGAAACTGAAAGTGAAAACAATCGAAGAACTGCTGCTGGCAACTCAGCCTCTGCAGAAAAAGATCAAAGACGCCGATGTGGGGGGAATAAAGGCAGCCAGTCAGCTCTCTCCGGAAGAACAGGAGATCATGGAAGAAATGGGAGAGATATCGATGTATGGCGACGAAGGGGAAAGCAAACCGGGCGAGCCCGTGTTCTTTTATGCGGCGTTGATTTCACAGCAGGAAGAGGATAAAGCACTAGGGGAAGCATATCAAAAAGCCAGGTCACAGGCAGCGCGTCTGGCGAAAGCAGCAGGATATGAACTGGGCAAGTTGAGCTCGATTTCCAGTGATGCTGGATCTTCGACTCAGGAAAGCGAATATGGATACAGTTCGGCTTACTATACCATCGCACGGAGGCTGCAGGCTGCTGAAAATTCAAAAGACAGTCAGGCAGAGGCAGTGAGCGTCCTGCCAGGGCAGGTGAAGTATGAAGTTAATGTTATGGCTGGTTTTGAATTGAATGAATAAGAATTCGTAACAGAGAAGAGTCAATAAATAGAATTTGAGATTCCAACTAGAAACTGATGAGAGTCAGGGTAGGTTGCTGATGACAATCAAACTACGAATTGGGAGTAACAGGGTGAGAGCCAGGCATATTATTCTCTGCTTTCAATATTAAAAACAAGCAGATAAAAAGTTCAGGCTAATTCCAGGTTGCGTAAATATTGCCACTTTAACTATTTGAACTACGATGATATTAGCATGCGCGACTCTTGGATCTTTCGAGTGAACCTTGGTCTGAACGGTTACATAAACTATTTTCTTTTATGTACAAGAATAATTTTTCACTTTTCTACCGCCCATATTCACATCTAGCGTTGGTTGGCAACATTGTTCTGAAATTGGTTCGATAGAAACCTGTCAGATCCAAGGAAAACGGACACCTCGAATCATTCATGGTGATACTGAAAAGGTAATTGCTCTATGGTTAAAACTTCTATAAATTGTTAGAAATAACGATACTGATTTAATCAGTGGAGAATAATTTTTACTTGCTTTCGAGTTCCAGGATTTCTGGGGAACTTCAAGTCTATTATTTTTGATGTTTTGGTTTATATCGATTCGAGGTCAGAAAAAGTCTCACCAAAATCTGCCAGCGATCTGCAAGTTTGGCGTATTGCGGCGGCCACTGATCTCCGATGCGATAGATGAAGGTCCAATGTTTTTCCCGGTAAACCAGGAGTGCCACATTTTCATCGTGCCATTCAAGTCGACCGACATCGCATCCGAAAAAGGGATTGTAGGACTCAATATCGACCACAGAATCGCGACCAGAGGCATTGACAAAATGAATCTTAATGCTGATCTCAACGAACTGCTTGCCTTGCTTCGCCTGTGATTCAATATACACAATCCGTTTCTGATCGGGGTGTATGGCTACAGCAATGATTTCACATTCAAAGCCATTCTAATTGATCAGGTATGTTTCTCGATTCATCAGAGCAGCTGCTTTTGTGATCTGTTCCTGACAGGGT
>JAGQQP010000404.1 GCA_020426085.1 Planctomycetaceae bacterium
AAGAGCAAATTCATACATGTCGCCGGCCAGTTCGTCCTGGGGCAGATCGAAGAGGCCCGCTTTCTCCCGACTCCAGAACGAAGTTCCTTTTTCAATCGTCAGTCCATAAGTTGAGATGTGAGGGATGTTGAGTTGCACCGCATCCTGCAGCGTCTGTTTCCAGCCGTCCTGGGTCTGGCCGGGAACTGCGAAGATCAGATCGAGGCTGGTATTGCTGATGCGTGACTGCAGTGACTTCACGATTTCGAAAATCTGCTCGGGCGTATGATCCCGTTCCAGAAACGTCAGTATGTCTGAATCGAAGGACTGCACTCCCAGGCTGACGCGGTTGACTCCCGACTGTTTCAGAAAATCGATTTTTTCGTTAGTCAGATTCAGCGGGTTGGCTTCGATGCTGAATTCGTAATCGTCAGCCAGTTGAAAATGCGAGAAGATGATCTCGAATAATCGAGACAGCTGTTCGATGCTGAGATGGGTCGGCGTGCCACCTCCCAGAAAGAGTGTTTTTAATTCGATGCCTGCTCCCAGTTCAGACGTCTGTTCCGCCATGGCATCGAGATACGCTTCGATGAGATGATCTTTTTGTGCGACGAGTGTGAAGTCACAGTAGCCGCACCGATGCTGGCAGAAAGGGACATGAAAATAAGCAGAACTGGGGTAACTCGCGTTTAACACAATCAGAAATCCGCTGGCTGTGTCAGCATGTTTCCGGGAGTGACTCAGCGTCTCTTATGATGTTTGAGAGAGAACTTCGCTGAACGGGGCATCACTGAAACTCAAAGCAGCCAGAATATGAGCCAGTGTCAGGATCGCATCACAGGTGGGAACCGCATCCCTGAACCAATGATATCCGGATTGACCTCCTGCGTAAACGGCCTGCTGCTGCATCATCTGGAAATAGCTGTCCGCCAGAGTATTGGCGTGCGTCTGAATGTTCCAGCCTGCGGGAACTTCGCTCAGTTCGTCCAGGCTGGTCTGATCGAGCAGGAAGTTGCGGGAAGACTGTTCACGGGAAAGCGACTGCATCAGAAACCGGGAAACTTTTGTATTGGACAGAAGCGTTCCAGTTTCCGTGAAAAAAGCACAGCGACGACTGTCGTCATCAATGATCAGACCCAGATCCGCCGATTCAGACTGCATCTGCTTCTGCATTTTTTGGACGTCATTGTCGTGAGGATTGAGCAGATTGCGTTGCTGATGCGGAATGTCGACCCAGACAAGTTCGCAGGGCAGTTTTTCAAACAGTGTATTCAGCGTTTCTCTGACCAGTCTCAGTGAACAGGCGATTTTGATTTTGAGCGGTCGCAGGGCGTGAAAATGTTTCTGGAATTGCGCCCGATACGCTTCCATCGGATGAAAGGTTCGCTGTGATCCCGGTTGCCGGGAAGCACGTCCAAAACCTTTCACGGAAATCTGTTCAATTTTTTCCAGCATCCGACCTGCTGAGACCGGTTGCGAATTCTCCAGCAGGAAGTCGAGTCCTGTATAAGAGGGGCCAAATTGAGCGCCGGTCACCATGATGGCCCCGTGGGCCTGCAGATGGCTGGTGGCAAATGAGAGTATGGAGGGGACCGTCAGTCCCAGATCGATGACCCGGCAGCCATTTCTACGGAGAGCACTGGCGACACCGGTAATAATGTCTGGAGAGGAAGGACGTTCGTCAAAACCGATGACCACACTCGGCCCCCGGCTTCGCTCCTGATTGACCGGAGGTGTTGTGGAGGTTTCCGGTTTGCTGCCGGGAAGCGATTTTCTGGGAACGAGGCCTTTCAGAGGGAGCGCTTCCCACAGGATCGTGGAAAAGGCACCGGCGATGTGAGCGGCCTGCGTCCGGTTGATCTGATTCAGATAGACGCCCCGTACGCCTTCCTGTGTAAACGGGTTTTGTGCGGAGGCACGGCTGCGTTGTGTCTGCTTCAAGCGTTCAATGATCTCGGGAGACAGATTTGCGGTATGTCCATTATGCGGACACTCGCGACACTTGGGATAAAAAGCGGCCAGTCGGGACAGATGGATGGCTTTCGAGATCGGATAGTCTTCACCCGGACACTGAAAAAAGACTTCCGCCGATTCCTGTAACGCCGGCTGTAAAAGTTGGGGCAGAGGGGGCAGAATCCCGGCGTTGAACTCCGAAAGAGGTTTCACTTGTGATTCTGGGTTCGATGAAATGGGAATCTGCTCCAAGATGATTTATCGTTTTTCCGGGATCCGCGGGCGGCATCTCTCGAAATCAAAGCGCAAATCGATTGTAATGAAAGACAGAAAAAAACCTGTGTTTTCCAGTCCACTCCAATCTGAGGGAGTCAATGTACGTCATCCCATTGATTTTGGTCAATAAGAGTTATTTATGAGCCAGCACGTTACCGAATTTCTCCTGAATCCTGCCGCCAGTGAGTTTGGACCGGTCGTCGTTCTGCATGGCGATGATCGCTACATGAAGCAGGAAGCGATCAAACTGATCGAACCGCTTGTCCTGGGTGAAGAGGAGGACACCAGTATCACCCGCTTCGACGGTAAACGGCTCGAAAAGGAACTGCCTCCCTCGACGCTGTTCGATGAGCTGAAAACCGTTTCCATGTGGGGGGATAAACGTCTGGTGATCGTGGATGATGCGGAGAAATTCGTCAGTGCCTTTCGTGGCAAACTGGAGAAATATCTGGAAGCCCCGTCCAAAAGTTCGTTTCTGATCCTGGACGTCAAGAGCTGGAGTAAATCGACACGTCTGGCGAAGCTGGTCGCAAAGATCGGCCTGGATCTGGAGTGTAAAGAGCTGAAAGGGGGGGCTTTAGCAAAATGGATTTGTGATACCGCCGAGCAACTGCATCAGAAGCAGCTCTCCCGTGATGCAGCCGGTCTGCTGGTCGAACTGGTCGGAACGCATTGCGGACAGATCCATCAGGAACTGGAAAAACTGGCTACTTTCGTGGGAGATCAACCCCGCATCAGTCCGGATGACATCCGTGCGGTTGTGGGGGGCTGGAAAGCGGAAACAACCTGGGCGATGACCGATGCCGTCCGTGATGGAAATATCGGCGACGCTTTGCATTATCTGGATAACCTGCTGGTAGCGGGCGAAGCGCCTCAGAAAATTCTGGGGGGGCTGAACTTTGTCTGGCGGAAATACTTTAAAGCGACACAGCAGGCCGTGCAGGGAACCCCATTAAAACAGGCGATTCGACAGGCTGGTGTCTTTCCCCGTGATATCGAATCCACAGAACGTTATCTCAGGCGACTGACCCGACAACGGGCCGAAAAAATCAGTCACTGGCTGCTCGAAACCGATCTGAATCTGAAAGGAAAGAGTCGTTTAGCACCCCGTCTGGAGCTGGAACGATTGTTATTTCTTTTGAGCGGTTCTGTCTGATCTGGTGGTAAATATCTTTCGATTCACCACTTAAAGCGTGCACGTATCTTCATAAACTTCCTTTCAAAATTATCTATTTCTCCCAGAAATGAATCTTGTCACAGATTTGAGGGAGGGGTATAAATTACCCTTGATAAGGTTTTTACGAAACTCATTGACGCTGTTTGAACCTTGCAGCGATTGGCAAAGTTTCGTGCACTATTGGGATCTCAGACGCACATTGAGGTGAAGCATGTCGTCCGAACTCTTGGATCCAGAAGAAGTCGCCAGCATCTATGAGGAAGCCCCTCTGGAAGCCGACCGACACAAATGGATCGAAAGCCAGAAGAATGGCTGTGATCTGGGCAAGCTTGCCATCTCCGACTGGTATGCAAATCACTGGTATTACTTTTGCATCGGTAAGAAGATCGAGCATCTGTTAGGAAACAGGTGCTGGCAGGAATTCAGTGACACCCGTTTCGGTTTTTTAAAGTCACTGCAGCTTGAACATGATCTGTTAGCAGACCGAATCCTCGATCGGATTTTCTGGCTGCGAATGGAGAATCTGGATATTATTATCTGGGCGCGCGAGTGGAGTCTGCCACTTGATCGAGTGCTGGAAATTCTCGAATTGATCGATATTAATTCCGCACGCCTCGAACCCGTATTATCCTGATTCAATTAGTGTTTCATGGATGAATCTGCTCCACCTACAAAAGCTTCAATCGAACAATCACAGGTGGCTGCCGCGGAGAATACGCGCAAGTTATTCTCGGGGCTTCGGGTTGTCAGTCTGCTGACTTTACTGAGTCGCATTCTGGGCATGGTCCGTGACATTGGCATGGCGACGCTGTTTGGTAACGGCCCGATCATGGACTCTTTTTCGGTTGCTTTCAAACTGCCGAACCTGATGCGTCGGCTCCTGGGAGAAGGGGCACTCTCAACGGCTTTTCTGCCCACTTTTATTCGGGAACTGGAAAATCAGGGCCGGGAATCTGCTTGGAAGCTGGTTACCGCTGTTTTATTCTGGCTGATGATTTTTTCGGTGATGATCGTAGGGGCCGGCGAGATTCTGCTGATCTTTTTGAGCAGTCTGGAGTCAGCCAGTTCAGAAGCCCGACAGCTCTACTGGTTGACCGGTCTCCTGTTGCCTTATCTGATCCTGATCTGTATGGCTGCCCAGGTGAATGCGACGCTGCATGCCTTGAATCATTTTTCGATCCCCGCGCTACTGCCGACGATTCTCAATCTGTTCTGGAT
>JAGQQP010000405.1 GCA_020426085.1 Planctomycetaceae bacterium
CGAGTTTCTTCGTGATGGTATTGAAGCCACGATTCCCGGCACCGATCACGCCGATCCGTAATCGACCGTTCGCGTCGGCAGCGCGTGTCTTTGTGGCTGCGGCCAGCAGACTTGCTGCGGCACCGGTTGTCGCGCTGGTCTTAATGAATTCGCGTCGTGATACGGTTGATTCTGTTGGTTCAGTCATTACTTGATTCTCCAAACTACGGGTGAGCTGGTTCGTTCTTCATTGAGGATGACAGATCAATGGAAGCAGGACATTGATCAGGAAAGATATTCATACGTATCAGCAATCGCTGATCCATCTCTTTACTATACGTGCGGAATCGAAAAGAAATCAATCGAAGGTTATTCTGATTTATCTTCTTTCAGTGATTCTAACAATTCTTTAGATTTGATCTGGTACATTCCATTCAAGTGAGAATCGGGAATTTGCTTGAGTGTGTTTACAGGTGTCTTGGTTGTGAGTGCTTTCTGATCGACTACAAAATGTTTTTTCCTGGAATCAAAGACACTGAACTTTGCGACTTGCCCCAGCCAGTTACATTTGGTTCGCCATTTTTCTTCCACATTTTCCCAACTCGTTTCTTCTATAATACTTGAGTCTCCAAATAATGCAGCGATCAGAATCAGGCAGATAAATTTTGATGACTTCGTACGTCTCTCATCCGAGTAGCTATTATGGTAATCAAAGAGTAGATAATTTCTTTGGAAAGAATAACCGTGTCCGGACACTAAATCATCTTGTACAAGGTTGTATAGCAGGCTGTCGAGAATTTCCGGATTGTTTTTGATTCCACGCTGGATGGCATTGAACGTTCTTTTATTGAGTTCGATCCCGCAGTCTATTGATTGAAACTCATAATCCAGTTTTATCCAGGACCAGACAGGAGTTGAAGTATTGAAAGGTGAGTATTTTAACTGTGTCAGCAGCATATAAAAGGCCAGATGGTGGTCTGTAGTGCCAATTCGTTCCGAAGTAATTAACTCGTCAATTACCTCAACAAAACATTCTTGATCAATATATTTTTTATAAACTAGATCAGTATCGAGACCGTTTGGACAGACTTCAATTAATTCAGAAAGGCATCTGTCTTTCTCACTGAGTAGCAGTGACGAGCAACCAGAGAAGACAAATATGATGAAAAAAATATGAAATCCCTTAGTCATAAATTCATCCATGCCGATTGATTAATGTAAATTCCTGTCCATCGCTTAAGGGGATAGTATAGCATCAAGGAAATAAATTAGTTCAATTAATTCTGACGATTCAGAACTCAAGTGTCAGAAGCTTCTAAATTAACTGGAACCAAAACTTCTTCCTCATCATACATAAACATTACCCCGCCGGTGGCGAAGTTGGGTACATCAGCGATGGTGGCCTGGCCTTCGGGGCTTTCCAGAATCGTCTGCATCGCAGCTGCGGATTCCGCGTACAGGCTGACGATCAGGTAATAAGGGGGAGGGCTGCCCGCTTCCGCAGAGATGCATTTGCCGATGGTCCAGCCGGTGAGTCCTTTCATCTGCTTTGCGAGGGGGATGTGTACCTCGTGATAATAGCGATCAAATTCGGCGGGGTCTTGCGGATGTCCGTACATGACGGTTAAGCGATACATGTTGATTTCCTGTTATCAGGTGGTGAATAAATAAAACGCACCCGGTTACGTTTTTGTGAGAGAAAGTTCACCGAACTGCCGAACCTGTGCGGTCAATGCGATTTCAGTGGGGAGACGTTCCATCGAACTGGCACCATAAAAACCATCGATTCCAGGAACGCGGTCAAAGATATACTGGGCATCCTCGGGCATCGCGATGGGGCCGCCATGACAGAGCAGCAGCACATCGTCGCGTTCGCTTTTCGCAGCGTCGACCATTGTACGAATTGCGTCAACCGAATCATCGAGCGTCTTGCCTGTCTCTGCGCCGATCGACCCACCGGTCGTCAGTCCCATATGAGCGACAATGATATCTGCACCGGCGGCGGTCAGCTGGCGTGCCTGTTCTACGTCGAAGGCATAAGGTGTGGTGAGCAGATCGAGATCGTGAGCGGCGCGAATGCAGTCGATTTCGAGATCGAAGCCCATGCCAGTCTCTTCGAGATTGGCCCGGAACTGTCCGTCGATCAGACCGACGGTGGGGAAATTCTGAATGCCGGCAAAGCCCATCGCGCGCAGTTCCTGCAGAAACAGATCACGCAGCATGAAAGGATCAGTGCCACAGACTCCCGCGAGGACAGGCGTCTGTTTGACCACGGGCAAGACTTCGCGTCCCAGTTCTTTCACGATTTCGTTCGCATTCCCGTAGGGCATCAGTCCCGAAAGTGAACCGCGGCCGGCCATCCGGTAGCGGCCTGAATTGTAGATTACAATCAGATCGATACCGCCGGCTTCTTCACATTTCGCACTCAAGCCTGTCCCCGCGCCGCCGCCGATGATTGGTTTGCCTGCTGTGACTTTGGTACGTAACCGCTTCAGAATGTTTTGTCTGGATTCTGGCATAGTGCCTCTCTCTGGCTTTATTGAAAACGCGTTCCACTTACCCGCGCGAATGCCTCTACCAGAGCTGCTGCAAACGCAGCGTCGTTGATATGGCAGTCATGTCGCGTCATACGTCGAGTCTCTGTCTGAATCACTTCCTGTTCCAGCGTTTCGAACAGGCACTGATCTGCAGTGGGATCATAAAAGGGTTCTCCCTGTTTATCCAGCATGGAAATTCCCTGTTCGGGAATCAGGATTTCAACCGTAGCAGTCGACCGATTGACTTTGTCGGCGATCCACTTGGCAAACTGCCGATTCTCTTCAGCCGTTGTTCGCATCAGGGTGACCTGGGGATTGTGTACGAGAAACTGGCGGTCGGAAAACCGTGCGGGAACCGTTTCGCGGGCACCGAAATTAACCATGTCGAGGGCACCCAGGCTCATTACATACGGGATACCACGTTCGAGAATCACATCGAATCGCTGCGGACCAGCGGGCATGATGCCTCCCACAACTTCGTCGGCGACTTCCGTGGTTGTGATATCAAGCACTCCGCGAATCAGTCCGTCGGCGACCAGTTTTTCCATCGCCTGACCACCGGTGCCCGTTGCGTGAAAAACCAGCGGGTCGAAGCCTATTGCTTCCAGCGATTTGCGTACCATGTCGACGCAGGGGGTTGTCACGCCGAACATGGTCATTCCCAGAGCAGGGCGGTCTTCTGTGATGTCCTGCATACGCGTCGCCATGCCAGCGATCGCGTGTGCGGCGTTGCTTAGTATCCGCCGCGATACCGAGTTGAGACCGGCGACATCGACGACAGAATACATCATGGTGATGTCACTATGACCCACGTAAGGTTGTGTGTTGCCGCTGGCGACGGTCGAGACGATCAGTTTGGGCAGACCTACGGGGAGTGCCTGCAATGCGGGGGCGACAATCGCGGTTCCCCCACTCCCGCCAATCGCGATCACGCCTGCTATCTCTTTTGTATTGACCTGATCGGGTAACCAGACGCGCAGTGCGGCTGCCATCGCGGTCACCGCCTGTCCCCGGTCGGTTTGTTTCAGAACCAGATCGGGGCCAGCGGGATGTGCAGCAGCAACGATTTCTGCTGAGATGTCGGCCCGGTCCGAATGACCGCGGTTACTCAAGTCGATCAGTACGACATCAAGGCCGGCATTGCGAATCGCATCAGCCACGAAGCAGAGTTCGTCTGCTTTGGTATCCATCGTGGCGAGCGCATAGATGGTTTTTCGCATGCGGGTTCCTTCCTGTGACAATTCGATCTCTCAATTGATTATCGCTAAATCAATGTTTCATATTGGGAAAACACGTCTGATTTTGTCAAGCCAGTGAACGAATGCAGGATCAGTGAGAACAGGTCCGTCTGTAGTGTCTGTGCTCTTCGTTCTGATTCAGTTTAAGCATATTTACTGAGTTTCCATGTCTGTTTACTACGTGACTTCCTGTTGTGAGGTAGAGTTTAGAACAGATCGATAGTCAGAACGCCACGATTAGTAAGAACACATAAGGAACTCCGAAGATGATCAAAATGAATCCGAACCTGCCGCTGACCTGTTGTCTGTTTATTGTGATTCTGGCGGGATGTGCAGAGAATCAACCGGCGGCCTCTGACGTTGCTGACAAGAAAGCGGACACGGAAAGTACCGAAGTGGAACTCGATATCAAACCGCTGGTGAATCGTGTGCTGACCCAGGAAGAGCAGGCGAAACTGACACCCGACGAAGTTCTGACGATGCTGAAAGAAGGGAACCAGCGCTTTGTAGCAGGGACTCTGACTGCCCGTGATCATTCCAAACTGGTCCGTGAAGCGGCGCTGGGACAATATCCTAAAGCAGTTATTCTCTCGTGCCTGGATTCACGCGTTCCCGTAGAAGATGTGTTTGACCGCGGCATCGGCGATATCTTCGTGGCCCGTGTAGCCGGTAACTTTGAAAACACCGATATTCTGGGAAGCATGGAATTTGCCTGCAAGGTCGCCGGTTCCAAACTGGTCTTCGTACTGGGGCACGAAAGTTGTGGCGCTGTGAATGGTGCCATCGATGGCGTCGAACTGGGCAACATCACTGCCATGCTGGCGAACATCAAACCGGCCGTCGA
>JAGQQP010000406.1 GCA_020426085.1 Planctomycetaceae bacterium
AGCTCACTACCAGCCGGGATCGTCAATCAGTGATTGCCCAGGCAGTTTTCGATAATGGCCTGACTCAGGATGTGACCGCTCAGCTACAGTTAAAACCAGCAAAACCTGGTATCGTACGCATCGATAAAAACATGGTTTATCCTGATGGTGACGGGGAGACCGATGTCATCGCCAGTTTTGGTGGTGCTGATGTCAAACTGCACTCTAAAGTCGTAAAAGGTAAAGTAGATCGTCCCATCAGTTTTAATCTGGACGTTATGCCGACCTTCATGCGAGCTGGCTGTAACACGGGTAGCTGTCATGGTGCCGCCCGTGGTAAAGATGGTTTCCGCCTCTCACTGTTTGGCTTCGATCCCAAGGGAGACTACAACCGCCTGACTCGAGAATTGAGTGGACGTCGCATCAATCTGAGCCTGCCTCGTGAAAGTCTGTTGCTCGAAAAAGCCATAGGTGCTGTACCACATACAGGCGGAAAACTGTATGAAAAAGATTCCGAACACTACAACGCCACACTCCGCTGGTTACAGGCGGGTGCCCCATACGATGCAGGCGAAATCCCGACTGTCACCAAAGTGGAGATCTATCCCGAAGGTGGCGTCATGGATGGCAAAGACACGACACAACAGGTGTCTGTTCTGGCCTACTATTCAGATGGTACCACCCGGGATGTAACAACCCTGGCCTTCTTCTCATCGAACAACGATAACTCAGCCACCATTTCCAAAGAAGGTCTGATCACCGCCAGCAATCGTGGCGAAGCCTTCATCATGGCACGCTTCGATACCCACACCGTCGGTTCACATTTTGTTGTACTTCCCAAAGGACTGGACTTCGAATGGCCTAACGTACCTGAGTACAACTATGTCGATACACTGATTCACAATAAACTCAAGAAGCTGCGCGTTGTCCCCTCCGAGGTCTGCTCCGATGCCGAATTCCTGCGTCGCGCCAGCCTGGATATCTGTGGCGTGATGCCGACCATCGAAGAATTCAATACCTTCGTCGCCGACAAAGACCCTAAAAAACGGGACAAACTGGTCGACCAGCTGTTGAATCGAAAAGAATTTGTAGAGATGTGGGTGATGAAATGGTCTGAGTTACTGCAGATCCGCACGGTCAATAACCGCATCAGTTACAAGTCAGCCCTGCTCTATTACAACTGGCTGCAGGAGCGGATTGCTTCAAACGTGCCCATCGACAAGATGGTTCAGGAACTGCTGGGCTCTACTGGTGGTACCTTTGCGAATGCAGCAACCAACTATTATGAAAATGAACGGGATACACTTAAAGTATCCGAAAACGTGGCTCAGGTCTTCATGGGCATGCGGATTCAGTGTGCTCAGTGTCATAACCATCCCTTTGACCGCTGGACCATGGATGATTATTACAGCTTCGCCGCCTTCTTCTCGCAAATCGGTCGTAAAGGCAGTGAAGACCCTCGTGAATCCATCATCTACAATCGCGGCAGCGGAGAAGTTCGCCACGCCGTCGACAACCGGGTCATGCAGCCTAAATTCCTGGGCGGTACCCAACCTGAAACACGTGGCAAGGACCGACGCGTTGTGCTGGCAAACTGGCTGGCCTCAAATGAGAATCCCTACTTTGCGACCAACCTGAGTAACATTGTCTGGGCTCACTTCTTTGGTAAAGGGATTATTAACGAAGTAGATGACGTCCGCGTCAGTAACCCGCCGGTCAATCCGGAACTGCTGAACGAACTGGCTAAACGCTTTACCGAATACAACTATGACTTCAAAAAGCTGGTACGTGATATCTGTACTTCGCGGACTTATCAGCTTTCGACCCAGACCAATCCGTCCAACGAACGTGATCTGACGAATTTCTCACACGCGCAACCTCGTCGACTGCGGGCAGAAATTCTCCTGGACTGTATTTCACAGGTCACCAGTGCCCCGAATAAATTCCGCGGGTTACCATTGGGAGCACGTGCGGTTCAGATCGCTGACGGAAATACAACAAACTACTTCCTGACAACCTTCGGTCGTGCCAAACGCGATACAGTTTGCTCCTGCGAAGTTCGCATGGAACCCAGCCTGTCACAGGCACTGCATCTGTTGAATGGTGATACCGTCAACCAGAAAATTGCCCAGGGTAAATTTGTGGAATCGCGGCTGAAAGCTGGCAAGAAGCCCCTGGAAGTCATTGATGAGATGTATATCACCTGCCTGAGCCGTAAACCGACGGATAAAGAATATTCCTCGCTCGTTCAGGTCCTGGATGAAAACAAGAAAGATGAAACGAATACATTGAACGATGTATTCTGGTCGTTGTTGAATTCCCGTGAATTCATCTTCAATCACTAAATTTTCAGACCACTTGAATTAACACCGGAACCTGCTGCGGCTGGCTCCAGACATAATATGGTTACCATAATGAAAAATTTACTTTCTACTGAGTGGCACAATCTTACCAGAAGCCTTCTGATCGCTTCCGGTCTGGTTTCGATCGCACTGTTTTCTACTCCGGTTTCAGCCGAAGAGAAAAAAGAGGATGACAAGAAGAAACCCAAGATCACCTACGATGAGCACATCAAACCGATCTTTCGTGCCAAGTGTTTTGCCTGCCATAACACAGACAAAAAGGCTTCGGGACTGGATCTGACGAACTACACAGGTCTGATGCAGGGGGGAGCAGCTGGCGAATCTGTCGCTCCTGGAGATGCACAAGGCAGTTACCTGTATATGCTGGTCACACATGAATCCGAGCCCTTCATGCCACCGAAGGCAGACAAATTACCTGCCAATGAACTGGCACTCATCCAGGAATGGATCACCGCTGGCGCTCCAGAAAACGCCGGCAGTAAAGTCACACTCAAAAAACCTAAATTCGATTTCGCTCTGCAGGGGGCTTCTACCGGGAAACCAGCGGGACCACCTCCGATGCCGCCACATTTAAGCCTGGAGCCCATCGTTCATACGAGCCTTCCCACGACAGTGACCGCACTGGCCACCAACCCCTGGTCATCTTTAGCTGCTGTCGCCGGTCAGAAACAGGTGCTCCTCTACAACACAAATACCCTGCAGTTACTGGGCGTGCTCCCCTTCCCTGAAGGTGTGCCCCATGTTCTGAAATTCAGCCGTAATGGCAGCCTGTTACTGGCCGGCGGTGGTCATGCTGCTGCCAGTGGACGTGTTGTTGTCTGGGATGTCAAGACCGGCAAACGACTGTTTGAAGTAGGTGATGAACTGGATTCGGTCCTCTGTGCCGATATCAGTTCCGATCAACGATTCATTGCGCTGGGAAGCCCCAGTAAAGTAATTCGTGTTTACTCAACCAGCACTGGTGAACTCGCTTATGAAATTCGTAAGCACACCGACTGGATGACCTCCCTGGCTTTCAGCCCGGACTCGGTTTTGCTCTGTTCCGGCGATCGAAATGGTGGTGCCTTTGTCTGGGAAGCTGCTTCAGGAAATGAATACCTGACGCTCAAAGGCCACAAAGGAGGCATCACGGGAATCACCTGGCGCAGTGATTCCAATCTCGTAGCGACCAGTAGCGAAGACCAGTCTGTAAAACTCTGGGAAGTCCAGAATGGTTCGAATATCAAATCATGGAACGCGCATGGCGGTGGAACATCGAGTGTTGAATTTGCACGCGATGGCCGACTGGTGACCTGTGGTCGCGACCGCGTTACCAAAGTCTGGGATCAGTCAGGCAAACAGCTGATTGCAACTCCCGCCTTTGGAGACATTGCCGTCAGCGTGACCATTTGTGATGAAACCAATCGCGTGATCGCCAGCGACTGGACCGGCAAGATTAAAGTCTGGAATGCCGCAGACGGGAAAGAAGTGGGTGAACTCTCGGCGAATCCCGTTCCTCTGGCAGAACGTCTGACAGCGGCAACTGCCGGTGTACAGGCCAGTCAGGCCAATCATCAGAAATTACTGGCTGCCGCTCAGGCAGATCAGGCAGCCGTCGCGAAAATCAACGCGGATATCGCCGCCACACAGAAACAGCAGACTGACCTGCAAAACGGTTTGAACGGTCTGAATGCGAATCTGGCAGCGGCACAAAAAGCGTTGGCGGCAGCTCAGACAGGAGCGACCAATTCCACAAACCAGATCAAAGCGATCGAACCCCCACTGGCTGCGATTAAAGAAGCGCATGCAAAAGCAGATGCGATCAGCAAGCAGATCGCTGGAGATGCGGAACTCTCAGAGGCTGCTGCAAAGCTCAAATCAGCCGTCGATAAACGCGAAGCAGCGAAAGCAGCAGAACAGAAAACGCTGGCAGTCCATCAGGCAGCAGTCAAAGACAATCAACAGAAGATTGCTCAGTACACGCCTCAGATCAAACAGACAACGGATGCGTTGAACGCTGCCAAGACCAAAGTCGCCGAACTTCAGAAGACTTTAAAGCCAGCGACCGATAAGGCTACCGCGTCACAAAATGCCGCCAACGCCGCTGCTGCTGCCCTGACTGCAGCTCAGAATGAAGTCAAACGCTGGCAGGCAGAAATTGAATTCTCCAAGCAATCCAATAACGCCCAGGCGAGCGCTGCGAAATAAGTTAATTCCTGACTCACAATCAAGCCCCTCAATTAAACGATTGAGGGGCTTTTTTTTTTGCGCAGTCA
>JAGQQP010000407.1 GCA_020426085.1 Planctomycetaceae bacterium
TTATGTGAATTAATTGCTCAGTTGCCGACAGAAACGTTAAGTCCCGAGACCACTGAGGGGCGAGAGGGATTTATTCATCCCTATCATATTGAAGGCAGCGTTTCCGAGGCATCAGCCCGACTGATCTTACGTGATTTTGAAACAGAAAAACTGGCGGAATATGCCAGTCTTCTGGAATCACTGGCTGAGCCACTTCGTCAGAAATATCCCAAATCAGAGATCACGATCAACATACATAAACAGTATCGAAACATGCGTGATGGTTTGCCCAAAGAACCGCGTGCTCTGGAAAAGGCAATTGAAGCAACGCGCGCTGCCGGGCTTGAACCCAATCTGAATGTAATCCGCGGAGGGACGGACGGCAGTTTGCTGACCGAGAAAGGATTACCTACTCCAAATCTCTCCAGTGGGCAGCATAATCCGCATTCACCACTGGAGTGGACCACCGTTGAGGAAATGCAGCAGGCTGTGGATGTCCTCGTACAACTGGCAATCCTCTGGGGTGAAGAGAGTTGAGTTTCCAACTGACGAGTTGAATGAATCCAGGGCCCTTTTCACATTTTTCCTGATGTTGCTTCTTCCGGTTCGGGTTATTCTGATTGTCGGAGTTGGCGAAGCTGGATAAGCCTTCTGGTTCCAGCTGCGCGTGTTGTAATAACGAGTTAAGACAACGGCTCTTCCTCCTGCCGTAATTTGTCTGATCCTGTTTTCAAACGGTCATTTAAAAATGAATCGGTTGCGCAGGTCGTAGTGCATCTTCACGAAAACGATTGTTTGACCATCGAATTTTTGTGGCTTATGTTAAACATATCGGCAAGATACTTGTTTAAATAAACGCTGTGCATTCTTTGTGCAGCGCAAACCGGCGACTTTTACCTGCCTGCTTTCGATGAGCCCTGCTTGTGGCGGCCTTCAGCAGCGGGATAAAACGTCGGTTATAGAGGGGGAACCATGTTTTCTACTACCAAGACGCGACTTCTTAAGAGATTACAATCGAGTCATTTGTGGGTTTATTTACTGGGTTGTCTGCTGGCTGCAGGAGCTGATTTTGCTGCCGCTGATCCAGGCGAACTTCCCATTGTCATTCCCGTCACTCAAACCCAGGCGATTGCCAAAGGGGAAGAGTTTGAACGGAATCGGCAATGGATCAAGGCGATTGAACATTATGAAGAGGCCTTGAAGGAGTGGCCTGAAAACGACAACATCAAATACGGTTTGCGTCGAGCAAAAATTCACTTTGGCATCGACCGTCGTTATGCAGATGACAGCTTTTCAAAAGTTCTTCTGAATCAGTCACGAAGAGAAGCATTTATTCTTTTCGACGAAATTCTATCCAAAATTCAATCGCACTTCGTCGATCCGCTTAGTACGACTTCCTTCGTGGCTCATGGTACAGAAAGTCTGTATCTGGCCTTAGCCAATGATCAGTTCATTAAAACTCATCTGAAGGGAGTGCCACCTGAGAAGGTTCGTGTGGTCCGCCGGATTCTGAGAGAGAATTACTGGAACAAATCTGTATCCAGTCATCACGGGGCGCACCAGTTGATTATTGAAGTCTGTACGATGTCTTATCAGCATCTGGGGTTGCGGGATACTGCTGTGATTTCGGAATACATGTTCGGAGGCTGCAATGCCCTGGACGACTACAGTAGCTTTCTGACTCCTGAACGTCTAGGTGATCTCTACGATAATATTGAAGGTGAATTTGTCGGCATCGGGATCGAAATGAAAGCTGAGATTGGTGAAGGTATGCTGCTGATCAATGTATTGCCAGACAGCCCTGCTGAAGCAGCCGGAGTTCTGTCCGGAGATCATATCGTAGCCATCGATCAGAATGACTGTCGAAACATGACAACCGATCAGGCAGCGAATCTGCTGCGGGGAACTTCAGGCAGCCAGGTTATTCTGGAACTGGAAAGCCCCGGCAGTGACCGGACGCGTACCGCACGGGTTACCCGTAAAGCAGTCCAGGTGAAAAGCTTTCCGATTGTCAAAATGCTCGATCAGGAAAATGGAATTGCTTACATCAAAATGACCGGTTTTCAAAAAACATCTGCAGCCGAACTGGATGCTGCCCTGCATAAACTTCACGGCGAAGGGATGCGGGCACTGATCTGGGATGTGCGTGGTAATCCCGGTGGATTACTGTCTGCCGCAGTTGAAGTGCTGGATCGTTTTCTGGAAGAAGGAAAACTTGTTTCAACGAAAGGTCGCGTACCTGATCAGAACTGGAGTTACACAGCGCATCGTCCTGGTACCTGGAAAATTCCGATGGTATTACTGGTCGATGAAAACAGTGCCAGTGCCAGTGAAATTGTAGCGGGAGCGTTGACCGATCATCGTCGTGCGACCGTCGTAGGGCGTAAAACCTATGGAAAATGGTCTGTCCAGAGTATTTTCCCGATCCGTGGTTCGACTGGTTTACGCCTGACAACCGCCAAATTCTATTCGCCTCAAGGTAACACTTATGGTAAGATCGGGATTAAACCGACGATCACGGTTGAAAAAGATGAACTGCAGACAGCCATGTATGGTGCGTCGCGAGAACAGAAACTCGCTGCAGATTCTGATATCAAACGTGGCTTACAAATCCTGCAAAGGCAATATGCTGTAACACCATGATGGATGAACGTGCCGCCTGGCTCACACAGGGAAAAGGAACAACCCCCGAACTGCGGTGGTCATTCTCAACAGAAGCTCCTTTACTTGCGCTGGATCTGGCACGGGAAACCGGAGAAATACTGGCCGCCGATATTTCGGGCGGCCTTTATTTATTGGATCGGCAGGGACAGTTTCTGCACTTGAATCGTGGTATCAGGGATGTACAACTGGTCCATTGGAGTGATCGTGGCAAACTGGGGGCTGCCATCTACTCAGACAATAATATCTGCTGTTTTGATCGTGATCTGAATGTCTTATGGGCGATCTCTTTTTCAGTGGAATGTCTGGCGATTACCATGGATGCCTACGGAGACTATCTGGCAGTCAGTCTGGCCAGTGGTAAGACCGTCCTGATCGACTCTCAGAAAAAGAAAGTCGCCAGTTTTGAAACGATGCGTCCATTGAGTTACCTTGAGTTTCAGGTGACTGAGCCCAGATTGATCGGTGCTGCGGAAAATGGCTTCCTCTGTTGTCATGATCTTGAGGGAAATTGTCTCTGGACCGAGAAGCACTGGTCCAACTGTGGGGGGATTTCCATTTCAGGAGATGGACAGCGGCTCTACCTGGCTGGATTCAACTATGGAATCTTAATTTTTGACCATGATGGTGAATCAGCGGGGACACTTGTTTTTGAAGGGACGCCTAAAGTTCTGGCCTGTGATTTTTCGGGTAATCGGATCGTTGCCGCCACGATTGAACAGGAGCTGTACTGGTTAAATCAGGAGGGGAAGCTGATCTGGGGAGGACTCATCCCGGATGAGGCGATTGAAGTTGCCTGTGATCCGTTTGGTCAATGGTGTGTTTGTGGTTTGAAATCGGGGCTCGTACAGTGCCTGGACTGGAGCGATTCGATTTAAGCAGATTTCCGCTTCCCGGGCACCTGCTGTTGTGATGTGCAGTCCTGATTTTCTTGTTGAGTAAGGTCGAAAAGAATGAGGGTCTATTTTGACTCTCCCCCGCCAACAGCTTATGATATATGTTCTTCTGTCATTCGGGTTTAGACTGTGTCCAATTTTACTGTAGTATCTCCAGATCCATTTGAACCGAGTAGCATGGATTGAGAGACTTTATGGTAAATGTGATGTGCTCTAGGTGGTTCCAAATCAGTTCTTAACTATTTCTGAAAGCGTTCGACTTACGTAAGGCGTTTTTTGAATCCGTCGATTCAGACATTTCTGGGGCAGGCAATGGCCAAGCAGAATGAAAATACACCTGAGAAAAAAAAACGCCAGTCTGCGCGCGTACCCAAACTGGATTCGCTGGGCAAATATAAAATCGAAAAAGAAATCGGTGCCGGTGGAATGGGAGCCGTCTTTCTGGCCCGCGATACCACGCTGAACCGACTGGCTGCGTTAAAAATACTGCCACGAGATAAAGCCGAAAATCCTGTTCTGGTAAAACGGTTCAAAGCAGAAGGTCAGGCAGCCGCCCATCTTCGCCATGAGAATATTGTTTCGGTTTATGATGCCGGCGAAGAAGATGGGTATCTTTATATCGCCCTCGAATATGTTGAGGGGACAGATCTTCATAACCTCATCAACAAACGCAATCGGATCCCCGTCCGCCGCTCGCTGGAGATCATCACTCAGGTAACAGAGGCCCTGTCACATGCGTATCAGCAGGGAATCGTCCATCGTGACATCAAACCTGCCAATATTCTGATTCGCACGGACGGTGTTGTAAAATTGACGGACCTGGGGTTGGCACGTTCCATTGATGACAACACAGAGACGAGTATTACCCGGGCCGGGACGACTGTTGGAACCGTTGATTATATGGCGCCTGAACAGGCTCGTGACAGTAAAGCCGCTGACATCCGTAGCGACATCTATTCACTTGGTTGCACGTGGTATCATATGCTGACGGGCCGGGCTCCCTTCTCTGAAGGCAGTCTTACCAATAAGCTGGCTGCTCATGCCACGTCTCCCCCACCC
>JAGQQP010000408.1 GCA_020426085.1 Planctomycetaceae bacterium
CGTCCGTCGTCATCGTTGCCCGGATAACCACCCAGCGGGGTTAAAGCATCGGGCGCAAATGCGAGGAACCCTTCCACCGCTAATCGTCGCGCGACATCGGCGATATATGGATTCAGACCGCGGTTCTCATGAATCACCAGCACGGCCGGAAACTTCTTCCCCTTAGCCGGATATGCCAGCAGACCTTTCATTTCGCCGGCCCCTTTGGGCGACTTGTAGGTCACCGTCTCGGTTTTGATGCGTGGATCATCAGGCTTGACCTGTTCGGCCCAGGCATAGTTGGGACTCAGACTGGCCATCAACGCTTCGGCCGTCATTCCTCCGACGGCGAACATCCCCAGTTTTTTAATATAATCACGGCGGTTGAGTCTTCCATGTGCATAGTCGTCATACAGATCCAGAACTTCCTGATTAAACTCTGCAGCTTCTTTACGTTCCATGAGTATTCGCTTTCCGGTTATGGTTGAATGTTTCTGGTTCCCGTTCCCGCAAATCCCAGTGATTGACCAGTGATACACTCGTCTCGAATCACAAGGCCCGGTAGGGACGAACTCTGAATGATGAGGGCAACTGCTGAAGCGGGGTCCTCAGTATCTGAAAGCTGTCCGTGAGCAAGCGCTCCCCGTCCCATTGGCATGCATTATAAAAGTCCGATCTCAGACCTGAAACATTTTTTCACATAAAGCTTTTGCTTGTTTCCCACCCGGGAAGTCGTTTCAGCAGAACGACCTGTCAGGCAGTATGATTCTTCCCGCTCGATGCGAAACGGTTCATCACAGCGACCGATTCGATTCTGATCTGTTACCTTGTAGACACCTTGTTCCTTTGATTACTTCGAATGGCGCTGATGCAGTTCCCTCCGGATTCTGGTGATTCGAAAGAATTCTGTAAAACGCCAAGTATATGTTTGCGTCCACATGTATTCACCTGTCACAATACTACTGTACCGATTTCACATTGAGTTCAAGACAGTCAGGTGAACACACATGAAAGAGCGCACCGAGGGCCGGCTGACTTTACCTGAAAAAGTCCGCAAAGTTGAACAGGAATATATCGATCAGCGCCGTAAAGCAGTGAAACTGCCCCGTAAAGAAGCCGGACAGCCTGTCGGGCTGGCTTTGTCAGGAGGCGGAATTCGCTCAGCCACATTTGCTCTGGGGGTGCTCCAGAAGCTGGCCCGTAAAAACAGCCTGCGACTGGTCGACTACCTGACAACGGTTTCCGGAGGCGGCTACATCGGCTCGTGCCTCTCTTCGCTGATGGCATTCCCCGAGCCTGACATTCCGCCCGCGGATGACAATGTGAGCATCGATCAGAAAGCGTTTACCAACTTCAATCTTTCCGACAATTTTCCCCTGTCGCGCGCCGACCAGATGCATCACTTACGAAAACATGGCAGCTTTCTCGTTCTGCGCGAGGGCCTGTTTCGTAAAGATGTGCTGCGTGCCATCGGTTTATTTCTGGTCGGCATCCTGTCCACATTTTTTCTGCTCACATTGCCTTTACTGACCGTTGTCGGTCTTTCCATCGCTTATATTTCCCTGGTAGGCATTCCCCATCTGGACACTGATCATTTAAAAGCAATTGCCTGGGACACGGAAACCTTTTTTTCGCTTTCCAGCATTCATGCTGTCGTCACGGGAATCGGTTTCCTGATTGGTATCGCCCTCAGTTTCTGTATTCCCCTGCTACATTCCATTTGGAAGAAAACAGGAGGCAATCTTGGTGAAACGGAAGAAGATTATATGGAGCGCACCTGTCTGACGACGGTGTTCACAGTCTTCTATCTTGTTGCCGTCGGAATTTTTGCTGGCTATGTGATCAAGAGTCATACTCCTGTGAATCCAAAGTACTTTACTTTTTCCTCGTTTCTGATTCCCGTTCTGTTCTGCCTGGGAAATTTCGCAGGAGCAGCTTTCTTTTATACATTGATCGTCACAAAACGCAGCTCCATGTGGACGCTGAAAAGTCGCTCCCTCCTGGGTGCCTCGATCGCTGTCATGTTCAATTCCATTATTGTCTTCCTGTTTCTGGCAATCGTAGCGTTCTGCATCTGGGCAGTTCTGGGCGAACACCTGGGGCAACTGCTCATATTTCTCCCAGAAGAAGAGAGACAGAAACTGAATCCGAAAACGCCTCCGGGCATGTTCTTCCTGATCGTGAGTGGCGTCTCTTTCATTCTGACAAGACTGTTTGCCCTCAAAGGCAATGCACCGAAATCAGACAGCGGACTCATCGCAAAACTCGCCGCGAAAATCCCGCTGCTCATTTTGCAGATTGCGGTCCCGCTGTTTATGTTCTCTGCTTATATGCTCTGCATGGAATGGAGCATTAAACTTGGCGGGATCGCCTGTTGGCAAAATGGTCTTTTGCTGGCGGCAGGCAGCCTGCTCACGCTGGTTGTCGGCGGATATCTGATTGACGTGAATCGACTCAGTATTCATTACTTCTATCGAGATCGTCTCTCGGAAACCTACCTGCAGACCGAACGACATGAAGCCGGCGAACTGAAATTAATCCGCAATGACAGCTCGATGCGAATTGCCGATTTGAACTGCCAGGGAAACCACATTAATAACCCGTTCCCTTATCATATTATCCTCTGCTCGCTGAACCTGGCCGGTTCCCGGGATCTGGCGCGACGCACACGAAAATCAGACCACTTCATTTTCTCGCGGGAGTACTGCGGATCGGGTTCCACGGGTTACGTACCCACAGAGAAATACCGCAATGGAAACACCAAACTCTCCACAGCAATGACCATCTCCGGAGCCGCGGTCGGCAGTAATATGGGATTTCAAACTTCGTTTGCGCGGGCATTTGCCATGACCCTGTTTAATGTGCGACTGGGATACTGGATTGTTAATCCCCGCGTTTACGATCAGGAACAGGCGGCCCGCCAGGAGATTATTCAGTTCCCCACAGAAAAAAAACCACGCACAAAATGGCTGGACGAAAACTGGAAACATAAGCTGTTCCCCTTCAGTCCCTACCTGCTGGAAAAGAATATCTGGTGGCCCTGGTTTCTCCGCGCGGAACTGATGGGCGATACCAACAGCCAGGGACGGTTGGTCAATTTATCAGACGGGGGACATACCGGTGACAATATCGGACTGTATCCCCTGTTTCAGAGACGCTGCCGACTGATTTTCGCCAGCGATGCGGAATGCGACCCCGGTTACAGTTTTGGCTCACTGATCAATGCAATCAACCAGATTTACATTGACGAAAATGTTGTCGTGGAAATTGATGTCACTCAGTTACGCCCCGATCAGGAAGGGGGCCCCGGCAAAGCACATTATCTGATTGGAAAAATCAACTATCCCGCCGATCCGGACCGTGAAGGCCCGGATGCCGAGGAGACCACCGGCTGGCTGATTTACTTAAAGTCTTCACTGATTCACAATTATTACGAGGGGACCCGCAACGAAGCGCATCATCAACGTCAGGATCTGAAACACGAACCTCCCGCTGTCCAGAGTTTCGCCATCCGCAGTCAGGATTTTCCACACGAGACCACCGCAGATCAGTTCTATGATGATGACCAGTTCGAAGCTTATCGCGCACTCGGTTATCACGTCGCTTCGTCCATGTTTGATACGTTTGAATCATGGTACGAACAACAGCCCACAGCGAACGGAAAGAAGCCGAAAAAACACAGCGAACCGACCGTCGAAGACCTGATGGCCTGGTGCAAGTCCGTTTTTGAAAACACAGAGGAAGAGAAAAAAGAGGCG
This sequence comes from Planctomycetaceae bacterium, assembly GCA_020426085.1. Classification (GTDB taxonomy): domain Bacteria; phylum Planctomycetota; class Planctomycetia; order Planctomycetales; family Planctomycetaceae; genus Gimesia. The sequence continues at coordinate 3,738 of JAGQQP010000408.1, forward strand.
GAATAACTGCTGTTATCTGGTCGTGATTATTTCTCAGGAGAACCAGCGGGAACCAGCAGTTCTTCCGGCGATAATGCCAGTAGGGATGGAATCCCCACGAGCAGCACGTAGTGATCTTCAAAGCCTCCCTCTGTGGGACGCTCCAGCACCAGCCGCCAGGTTTCTCCTGTCTCTGAGGCCACGGGTGTACCTGTAAACAACTTTGGTTTATTGATATTCTGCTCCGACCAGACCTGCTTTCCCGAGGGATCAAACAGTGTCGCGCTCACGCGTTCTCCTGCACCGCCTCCCAGGACACCGATCGCCCATTTTTCTACTCCTGCAGGAACCCGGAAATAGAAATCGCCGGTCGCAGCCATCAATCGAATGGGCCCCCTGTCTGAAGACAGACACAATGGATGCGATGATTGATCAACGGTGACAAAGTTGGCACCAGGATCACAACTGATGCGATACACGCCTGTATCAGGAGCCTGGAATTCACAGTTCGCACTCTCTTGAAAAGGAACTGGATTCACGGGAATCATCTTACCGGAAGGTGCCTTCACCGTAACCGGCATCTTAACTCCCGTATAACGTGCCAACTGATGATAGGTCAGTTGAACAACGACCTGGTCCCCCTGCTCCGCATACAGCAGATATTGAGTTAACGCACGTTGCCTGACGATCCGTCGCGGCTTCGAACCGGATTCAGGTTTCAAATTCACAGGTTTGAGTCGGCTGATTTCCGTCTGCCAGGGAGTGATATCCCCGGCTTGACTCGCCGGCATCCATTTTTGAATCAGCTCTGGCGTTAACTTATATCGCACGTCCCGGTTTTTGTGTTGCACCTGCAGATTCCC